>JAJFUW010000051.1 GCA_021372235.1 Spirochaetia bacterium | reverse complement strand
ATTTATGACCTCGGCGGCGGCACGTTTGATGTGTCTATACTAAAACTCGGACAGGGTATATTTGAAGTCATGTCAACCTCCGGGGACACACACCTGGGAGGCGACGATTTTGATCAGGCCATAATAGACTATCTGCTGGAGGAATTTTACCGTACGGAAGGCATCGACCTGCGCGGTGATAAAGTAGCACTGCAGAGGCTAAAAGACGCGGCTGAAAAGGCCAAAATCAACCTCTCCACGCTTGATTCGGTCGAGATAACACTGCAGTTTTTGACCGTCACAAAGGACGGGCCAAAGCATCTCCAGACAGTGCTCAACAGGGCAACCCTGGAAAAAATAACCATGGACTTAGCGGAAAAAACAGCCGGTCCCTGCGAGAAGGCCCTCGTTGATGCGGGTATGCGCGCTTCCGAAGTGGACGAAGTGGTTTTGATAGGCGGCCAGACAAAAATGCCGCTCGTGCGCGAGGTCGTGCGCAGGATTTTTAAAAAAGAACCCTATACCAGGGTCAACCCCGACGAAGCCGTGGCAGCGGGTGCGGCACACCAGGCGTCGGTGCTAAAAGGCGACATCAGGGACATACTGCTCCTCGACGTTACGGCGTTCTCACTCGGGATAAAGACAGAGGGCGGTATTTTCTCGAAAATAATAGAAAAGAACTCATCCATACCAACGAGGCACAGCGAACTGTACACGACAACAAAAGACGACCAGTCATTTGTGCACATCGAGGTATTCCAGGGCGAGAAGCCGATGGCAGCGGATAACAAAGGCATCGGCACGTTTGACCTGGTGGGCATACCGCCCGCCAAAAAAGGAATGGCAAAAATAGAGGTGCTTTTTGACGTGGATGCGAACGGCATCATAAGGGTATCGGCAAAAGATTTGGTCACCGGCAAGGCACAGGAGATAAGGATCAAACCCGATTCAGGCCTCTCCGGGACGGAGATTGATGCCGCGAAAAAACACATGGACGATGACCTGGCAAAAAGGCTGGTATCCGGCGATAAAACAGGCCGGCAGGAGTACAGGGCGGTTGAACAAAAACCGGGCACGGATGAAGGCCTGCCCGGGCCGGCCGGAGACAAAAAGAAATCCTCCATTTTTGACATTTTCAAAAAAAAGTGAGGTAGTGTAAATGGCGAATAAACCCAAGAACATGCTCATAGGCGAGATGCTGCTGGAAGAAGGCATCATCACCAAGGAACAACTGAAAGACTCGCTCGAGGAGCAGAAACGTACCGGGGAAAAGATCGGGGCCATCCTCATAAAGATGCGTTACATATCAAAAGACATACTCTGGACGTTTTTGGGGTACCAGATGGGTGTTCCTTTCATCAACCTGGAAGAGGTCAGTGAAATCAGGCAGGACGTGTTGCGCATGCTGCCGGAATCCCTCATGCGTAATGAAAAACTCATACCGATAGACAAACAGGGCAAAGTTTTGACGGTGGCCATGTCGGACCCGCTCAATTTCCTGGTCGTGGATGACATAAAAGCCACCTCGCGCTGTGAGATAGACACCAGGCTGGCCCCGCCCGAGGACATCAAAAAAGTCATAGACAAATATTACGGATTCAAGGAAGAGGAGACGGGAGAGGTTGCCAGGGCAAGCGTGGATGACCTGGACGACATCATGGCAAATCCAATGGGCAGGTCAAAACCGAGGCAGGCGGAGCAGTCCGAAGTGAAAATATCCAACCCGATATTCGGGGGACAGCAGCGTAAACCGGAGCCTGCGCGCGTATCGGACCCGCGGTCTCAGCAGCATTTCGCACAGCCACAACAGGCTTACACGCCTCCGCAGCAGCAGCACACACCGCCTCCACAGTCATACACGCCTCCGGCACAGCCACAACAGGCTTATACGCCTCCGCAACCGCAGTCCGTTCCCGAACCGGAGAGTGCGCCGACGCCGCGCATGAACGAGACATCTATGGCGCAGGCCGCAATGTCGGCGGACACACCGGTCAATGCGTTTCTGACAACGCTTATTTCGGATTCATACGACGCAAACGCCACTGACATCCACATCGAGCCGCTCTCCGACAAATGCAGGATACGGCGCAGGATAGACGGGGCGCTCTACGAGGTCGAATCCCCGCCAAAGACAATGTACACGGGGCTTTTGAACAAAATAAAGGAACTGGCGCAGATGAACGTAAACGAGCGTAACGTACCTCAGGAATCAAAACTGAAAATACGCGTCGCCGGCAAAGAGATAAACATGGCGGTTTACACTTTCCCGACGCTGTTCGGCGAAAAGATGGTTCTGCGCATAATGCGTTCAGACTCGACAATTGTACCGATAGATTCGCTCGGCATGGATGACCCGGTCCGCAACCTGTACAGGAAAGTCACGCGCATGCCCTACGGGCTGATACTGCTGGCGGGGCCGACGAACGCGGGCAAGGCCACCACGATGTTTTCAACGCTATCCGATTTAAACAGCCCGAACCTGAACATATTTTCCGTGGACGACACGTCGTCAAATTACATAGTGCCGGGGTTAAACCAGACCAAAGTCAACCGCAAAAGCTACGGCCAGGTACTGCGTTACCTGGCGGAACAGGACTGCGACATTATAGCGCTCGGCGACATTCCAAACAAGGAAACGGCCGAGGCGGTTTTTGACATGATTGCCGGCGGTCATATGGTTATAGCGAACATCAGGGCCAACGACCCGTATCAGGCAATGCAGGCGATAGTCAATTACGGCATAGAGTCTTACGTTGTGTACGCCAACACCATGGCCGTTCTATCCCAGAGGCTCATCAGGAAGGTGTGCGACCGCTGCCGCGTCACGTACGAGGCTAACCCTGATATGTTAAAAATGCTGGGCGGTATCGAAGACGGAAAACAGGTCGTCCTCCACAAAGGCAACGGATGTCAGGCGTGCGCGGGAACGGGCTACAAGGGCAGGACCGCCGTGTTTGAAATGCTCCACATAACGGAAAAAATAAAAGACATGCTGATAGCCGGCGAGCCGCTGAAAAAAGTGCGCGAAGAGAACAAAAAGTCGGGTTTGAACACGCTCAAAGAGGACGCACTCCTAAAGGTCCTCCAGGGCACCACCACCATTGAAGAGTACATGAAAATCACTTAAAACTGTTTTAATTAACAATTAATAATGAATAATAATAAGGACAAAGATTGCGTCAGTAAGCGAAAACGGGAAGTTGGTTTTATTATTAATTATTCATTATTAAACAACGACAAATAAAAACAACAAAAAGGAAGGTTCCCCATGAAAAAACTGCTGATGGCCCTCATAATAATGACAGCCTCCGTATTGCAACTGTATATTGCGACCCTGCGGAATTTTGAGGTCAACATCGGCGCCACTTCCATGACCGCCGGGGAAGCAAAAGCCCTTGACATAGTTGCCAGGGACATTGACGGCGCCATTAAAACGGATTTTAACGGGACCGTGCGCCTCTCGGCAACCGTGGGTTATGTTTCGGTTACAGCTACCGGAACGGCGGGTGTAGTGGACAATTTCACGGGGGGGGTATGGCACGGGGATATGAGTATACTCGGCGCCGGGAGCGTTGTGACTCTCACTGCCACTGACGATGCGACAGGGACCACGGGCACCACCGCGGTTGAGGTGCTTGCGGGGCCATACTCAAAACTGCTGATGATAATGGAGGGCATGACGTGGGCTCCCGGAACTGACACCGGATACACGGGATACGCGGTAACGCAGACCACGGGAATAACATCGACATTTTACGTCACGGCATACGCCTGTGATGCGTATTATAACACCGTAACGGCCGGATACCCCAGGGTCAGGATAACATCCTCCATACCGGCAGCTTACATGTCCATAACCCCGTCTTCGACGGTTGATTTGTCAGCGGACATGAAAGCCAACACATTATTTGCCGTATCGGTTTATCCCGTGCCGGATGCATCCATTTTTGCGACGCTCAGCCTCGCGGATGTAGACACACCACCCCTCAAGCACGACCAGACACTTTTTTTTGCATCCCTGACAGACTATTTTATATGGGCGGAGGCGCCGCTCACGGTCAGGGCGGGGTCCCCTTTCTCTGTCACGGTAAAGGTATCGCATTTCGTTCCGCCGTCCATGGGCGGCTCGGGAGCGACCATTATCGGGTTTAACGAGCCGGTCGAGATACGCGCGGTGGATAACGTGACGAGGCTTGATGCTAATCCCGGGTTGCTGCCGGCGGCGACGCCGCAGCTCGTGACGCTAAACGGCGCGGCAACTTTTAATAATTTGATATATTGGAAACGTGCGCTGGACATCAACCACGCGATAAGGATAAGGCCCGCGGGCATTGGCGCGACGGCCATGAGCAATGCGAATAACAACTCAAGGGATTCGAACTACATTGAGGTGTTTTCGGCGGAACCGGACTCTTTCAGCACGTCCGTGGCAAAATCAAAAATAGCAAAAAACGAGCAGACAACGCTCTCGGTCACGGTATTTGACGCTTATTACAACCCGGTCTCGGATACGGCCGTGACGTTCAACATAACTTCGGGCGAGGGTTCGATAGATGCGGGCACCGCCACAAAAACGGTCACGGTAAACACGGATTTTTACGGAACTGCGTCAGTGCCATATTCATACTCGTCAAACGCAAAGGCGTGCATCACCGCCGCATCAGCCGGGATACCCGGGTTCATGACCATGACTGTGGAAACAGGGACGATTTTATCAAAGGATCTTATAAGCAATTACCCGAACCCGTTTAACCCGTCAAGCCCGGACCCGGGCAAGAGAAAGACGACGTTTGAATACTACCTGGAAAACGACACGGCCGTAAAACTCTCGCTTTACAGCATAAGCGGCTCGCTGGTGTGGTCAAAAGATTTCGCACCGGGCTCCATAGGCGGCAGGACAGGGGATAACCCGGTGGAGTGGAACGGAGTAACGAACTTAAACACTGTCGTGGCAGCAGGTGTATATATACTAAAGGTGGAAGTGGACGCCGCAGGGGGCAAATACTCGCGGACGAGGAAGATAGCGGTGAAGAAATAAAACCGGATAAAAACACCGAGCGGAACGCACATGTGCGTTCCGTACAGA
>JAJFUW010000048.1 GCA_021372235.1 Spirochaetia bacterium | reverse complement strand
GCGGCATATAAGCAGACCCTCAGGGCATGTATCAAACCTGACCCGCGCAGCCGGCACTGCGGATGCAGGCAAGTGCAGGGTTGAACACGTGCGAAGGAAAAATAATGTGCGCGGAAAAAAGGAAGACTATACCGGGCATCTAAAAACAACCACAACCGCACTTATCCCGCCCCCATTTCTCAAGGGCAGGCACAACCAACCCATGAACCGGCCACGAGTACCGGCTCTACAATTTTTTCAATTTCAAATTAAACTTTCTGATCATCCTCACGGGATAGTAGGACTGTTTTGCCCTGCGCAGGCCCTCTGCCCCCCCGTCCTGCTCCCTGTTTATCCATTTGTATTTTGACAGCATTCTGGAGCAGAACAAATTATTTATCGCCTGGTATATGCCCTTGAACTCCGGGTTTGCCTTTTCAAAGAGCACTACGGCCATCTCCGGGTTTAATTCCGAGGCTATTGAGAATGCCTGTACGACGCCGTCCACAACAAGTGCGGCGCCCGTGACAGGGAGCACGCCATAATTATCCAGCACTTCCATTACCGCCCTGCCTTCGTTTGCAAGCGACAGGTCGTCGGCGCACGAACGCGCCTGACACCATTTTTCCTGGAAGTCCTTCACCTGCGGTAATATTTCCGGGGTTATCGGTTCGAACGTGTGGCTGTAATTTTCCATGAACCTGTTCAGGTGGTTGCGTTTGCCGTCATATTTGCGCCCGGCAAGGCTGATGAGGTCGGATGCTGCGTATACATAATCCGCATTGTCCGTATCCTCCGCGTATTCCAGCGAGCCGTCCGCCGCAGCCGCTCCGACAGCCTCTTGTTCAGTCAGGCCGTATATATACCCGTCCCCTTTTTCATCCTTTAAATAGCGCGCCATTTTTGAAATGGCCGCAACGTTATCAGCCGCGCCAAACGGCGGGTAAAAGCACCACTTACCGTTTTTTTCCAGCAAAACGCATATACCGCCGTCAAGCATGGCGACCGATGTGTTCCTGACCGCCCTCCAGGCGAACATCTCGGCAAAAGCAAACTCCGATATCTCGGCCGGATTGTTCCTGAAATAGGCGGAAAAAGCCTGCAAATGTGCGGCAGATATCGGAGTAAAGTACGGAAAATCGTTTAAGTTTGCCATTTAAAAATTATAGCATAAATTTATGAAATGAAATAACAAAAAAGCAGTTTAAATGGAAGGGAAACCATAAATCAAGTAATAAAAAGTACCACAAACCCGCTTTTTCCATTGAATTTACGGGGTTTTTTGATATACTCTTGTGAGGGAAAATGTAACCGGTATCAAAACCATATATTATTAAGGAGAATTGATGAAAAAAGTCCTCGTCATACACGGTCCGAACCTCAACCTGCTCGGCCAGCGCGAACCTGACGTTTACGGAAATACGAACCTGAATAAGATAAACAATAACCTCGAGGAAAAAGCGAAACAGCTCGGCATAGAACTGAAAATAGTCCAGTCCAACCACGAAGGCGAGATAATCACCACCATACAGCAGGCCATGAACTGGGCGGACTGCCTCATAATTAACCCTGCGGCTTACACACATACTTCAGTTGCCATCCGCGACGCCGTCTCTTCCATAAATATACCGACCATAGAGGTCCATCTCTCAAACATCTACAAGAGGGAGGATTTCAGGCAGAAATCGTTCATCGCGCCCGTGGCTGTCGGCCAGATTGCAGGCTTTGGCGAGATGAGCTACTACCTTGCGCTTGAGGCCGCTGCCCAGCTCAAAAAATGACCGATAAATTTATGAAGATGACGGATTATTCCGTCCTCTTTCTGCTTGCTTTCATCATCCTCGTTCCCCTGCTGGCGCCGGTCTTCGCGTCGCCCGACCTTGCGATTCTGTACAAATCGTTGATCGCCTTTGCCGGTTTTATTTTTGTCATGTCCGGTAAACTGCAGAAAGAGGAACAAAAAATCGAGACTCCTGTCGACGGCAGCCTGCTGGCTTTGCTTGCATTGCTCATACTCTCCGTGTTCTTTTCAAAGAACACCGTCTCCACATTCAACGCCGCCGTAACATT
>JAJFUW010000043.1 GCA_021372235.1 Spirochaetia bacterium | reverse complement strand
GGAGGCTTTTAACCTGTTGCCGCGGTACATAACGAGTATGTAAACAAGCGGTGCCACAGCCGCGAACGCGACCATGGTTTTTATGAAAAACGCGGTGGCCGCAAAAAACCCTGAAACAAAAAACGACACTTTCATGTATTTTTTATCCCTGTCCAGCGCAAAGAACATGGATAAAAGCAGGGGCAGATGGGTGAATATCTCCAGGTTGGACCCGAACCCCTGAAATATGTTGTTGTTGATGAACATGGAATAAAAAAGCGCGGAAAGCATGGCAGTAAAACCGCTTACCGTGACGGTCCTGACCATCATGTAGAGCAGGATGAGCGTTATCACCACATACGCCGTGGTAAAAGAACGAATCCCTTGCGCCGATTCGCCGAACATCGTAAACCCGGTCCTGTAGAGGTAATATATGAACGGCGGTTTATGGTCAAAAGTATCCTTGTAAGGCAGCATACCCTCGTCAAGATGCGCGGCTATGTAGGCGTACGCGCCCTCGTCCCTGTCCAGCGGGATGTCCGTCGACTGCAGCCTGACAAATACGGTAAAAACAACAAGCAGCAGCAGGAACCCTGTCTCAAATTTCGTGACGTATTCCCTGTTCTTTTTTACATTACGCAATTTAATATCTCCCTTACCTTTGCCTCGTCCATCGCGACCGGATTGTACGACATGGAAGCGCCGTACTCCACCCTTTTTACTATCTCTTCCTGCATGCCGCGCGCGCCGGGGCACACACAGGCTATCCCTGCGGGAATCTTCAGGCTTTTTTTAAGCGCGGCAACCCTCATGACCAGGTCGAACCCGTACCTCTTCCTGAAATTTTGAAGCAGTTTTGCGCATGCCGGCGCGTTGTATTTTAACACTTCCGGGAGCATTATGGCGTTCACAAGCCCGTGCGGTATCCCGCATACCGCCCCCACCGGATGGCCTATGCCGTGGACGGCACCCAGGCCGGCGTTTGCGAATGCCAGCCCGGCCATATAACTCCCGAGCATCATGTTATACCGCGCACCGCGGTTGCCCGGCAGCCTGCAGGCTTTTTCAATATTGCCCGCTATGAGTATTATTGCCTGCTCGGAGAGCGGCCCGGTAACCGGGTTTGCATTTTTTGATATATATGATTCCACGGCGTGTGTCAGGGCATCCATTCCTGTGTATGCCGTCAGAGTGCGGCCCGCTGTCAGCGTCAGCTCCGGGTCGAGCACCGCCACACGCGGGATTAGGTTGTCAGAGCGCAGGGATATCTTTATCCCTTTTTCCGTGTAGGTAAGTACCGCATTCTTTGTGACTTCCGATCCGGTGCCTGCGGTGGAAGGCACCGCTATGAAAAAGAGCGGTTTTTTGCCGAGAACCGCCTTTTTATCCAGATATTCCTTAACACTGTGCTTTTGCACGGCGCATCCTGCCGCCGCCTTGGCGCAGTCAAGCGCCGAGCCTCCGCCCAGGCCTAAAACGAAAGAGGCCTTTTTTTTCCTGCAGAACGCGGCTGCTTCATCCACGGTTTCAACCGATACCTCGGGTTCCACCCTGTCAAAGACGTAAATCCTGTCAGCCCTTTTATTGAGCGTCTTTTTAACCGTTTCCAGCGTTCCTGACGAGCGCGCCCATGAACTGCCGGTTATGATGACGCCTGTCCTGCCTGTTATTTCCTCTATGGAGGCCAGTTTTTCAACCGCGCCGTAACCGAAATGCGTGCGCGGCGGGAAAAGCAGCGTGAAATTTGTCATATAACGGCGACACCGGCATAACCCACCACCCGGGTATAATCCCCTACGGCGTCCCCGGAGTTGTTGTAGTCTATGAGTTTTGCCTTTTTGGCCCCGAGCTTTTTGCACGCGCGGAGCATGACAAAAACCGGGATAAAACCGCACATGGAGAGGTCATTTTCCGTCACGGTATCAAACATTTTTTCCTCGTCCATCTCTTCGATTATTTCTATCAGCATTGTGTCCTTTTTTCGCGCCGCCCCGGCGCTCTCATAGTGGGTCATATCAGAGGAGGCCGCTATCAGCGCGTTCCTGCCCTTTAGAACATCCGCAATCGTATCGGCTAACTGCCGCAAAACGTCCCTTTCGTACTCCCTGATGCACACCGGGACAAAGGAAAAATCCCGCCGCAACTCCTGGATGAACGGGAGCTGGACCTCTATGGAATGCTCGCGCGCGTGGGCCAGTATGTCCTTTTTCGCATATGTACACCCTTTTATTATGGCGTCCGCCAGAGGCTCGTTTATCCGCGCGTCACCCAGCGGGGTGCGCCACTCCCCGTCCGCAAAGACGGATACCGGCGCGCCAAGGCCCGTGTGGTTCGGCCCGAGGATTATTATGGTTTCAGGTATTATTATCGACGAGTAAACCTCGCCGGCCACCTTGCCCGAATATAAATACCCGGCGTGCGGCACTATCACACCCAGGGCTGCTGTTTTTTCAGGAATTTTAACCAGCAGTTTATCCACCTGTTTTTTCAGGGCATACGTTTCTTTTTCATAGAACATTCCCGCGACAACCGGTTCCCGGAGCATAACAATACCCCCTGGTTTTAATACCCGTAATTCTAATACATTTTCGGATTGTTTTCAATGCGGGAGTTGCTCTTAAAGGCTCAAATAAACTTCTGACTCCAATTAACAATTAATACCGGGTCCAAAACAACCCTGCGGTTCCACGTTCTTATTATTCATTATCAATTGCATTTAGCAGTTCTTTAAAAAAATCCGTTTGGGCTTCCTTTTCAATCCACGGCGTGTGTCCGCATTTTGCCAGCAATATGAATTTAAAGTTGCGCTTTGCCTTTGCAAGCGGCTGTCTCACGCCTTCGGCAGGGTGTGGGTCGTAATCCCCGTGTATGGCCGTGATGGGGCATCTGATTCTCTTTGACATTCCCAGCAGTTCTCCGCTTTTTCTCATTGCCGCGGCCTCGGGCCATATTTTCAGGTATATTTCCGGCGATGGGTCTGTCCGCGCGGCCAGGCTGTTGTCCGGGTTATATGAGTCCGCCTTTGACAGCAGTTCCCCGAGCCTGTGGAACAGTTTTCTCCTGTCCCTGACCGCAGCGTTGTCGCTGTTATCGGTTAGGAACTGAATCTCCTGGCGGGCCGCGTTGTCCAGGCGTGACATCCTTGTTGACTTTATCTGATCAGCGTACGATTCCAAAAACGGCGGGCTTGATATCAATACTATCTTTTTTACCGGTTTGGGGTATTTGGCCGCAAATATCCACGCCAGCCATGCGCCCCACGAGTGGCCGGCCAGTATGACAGGATAGGACGCGTTGGCATCCAGCTGCTGTTTTAGTTCTTCCACCTGTCCCGTAACTGAGAGGGCGGACTGATATGGCTCGAGGATTGAAATGTTTTTTGAGAGGTTTATCGAAACGGGTTCCATGTCGCCGGCCGCGCCGGGGCCGCCGTGCAACAGGACAACCCTGTATGGTGGATTGCCGTACTTTTTTATTTCACCCAACGACTTCACCGCCCGCTGGCGCCTGTGATTGAACCGTTTATGTTCACGGCAGCCTGCGGTTATATGGTATTATACTACTAACGGTGGGGAACACAATACACAAAATCGGTATATTTTATGCGCCTGTTTTGACTTCGTTATTTGCCTTTTTGTCGTATTCCATATTATTGTTAATTATTCATTATTAATTGAACTTATGACCTCACCCTGAAAAAATCCTCAACAGCCCTGATTTCAGATGTGGCAGGGGCCTCGGGCAGCGACCGCACAAAAAGTTTACCGTATGATTTTTGCGTTATGCGCGAGTCCAGGATTGCCACGACCCCGTAATCGTCCTTTGAACGTATCAATCTGCCGAAGCCCTGTTTTAACATGAATATGGCCCGTGGCAGGGCTATCTCCTCAAAATCGTTGCCGCCCTCCTCGACCACGTGGCGGTAGATGGCCTTTTGCACCGGGTGGTCAGGCACCTCAAAGGGCAGCCTGGTTATGACAACACAGCGCAGGTCATCGCCTTTGATGTCTATTCCCTGCCAGAAAGTCGATGTGCCAAAGAGCACCGACGGCCTCTTCCTGAACTCCTTTACCACCTCCATCGGGGCTGCCTGGCCCTGTATGAGCATGGGTATGGAAGGAAAACGCTCCTGTATGGTCCGGTGCGTTTTTCTCATGAGGTCAATTGAAGTGAACAGGACAAACATATTGCCGCCCGTAATCTTTATGAGTTCCGTCACCCTGTCCGCGAGTTTATCCCTGAAATCAGCGGCCTGCGGCACCGGCAGGTTTTTTTCGAGGTATAGCAATGCGTTGTTATGGTAGTCGAACGGTGATTTCAGCAGTCCGGTCGCCGCGTCCTCGAGCCCGAACTGCCTCACCACATAGTTAAACGTACCTGCCGCGGACAGAGTGGCCGAGGTAAAGACAACCGTTTCGTAGTTGAACCGCACGTGCTCCTCAAAATCCTTTTTGAGGTCGTATGGCGTCATGTTGAGTGATATCTCCTGCCCGCGGTCCATTTCCAGCCAGTAAAAATACCCCTTTTCGCGGCGTGCCAGCCACTGTTCCATGGCGGCAGCATGCCTCTCAATACGGTCCAGGACGAGCTGGGCAAAAAGTTTTTTCCCCTTGTCGTCCCCGCCGGCCATGTATTCTTTTAGTTCATACAAAGCGCCGCGAAGTTCATGCCGCACGTCGTAATACGCGGACAGTTCCCTCGAGTCGCGCTCCAACAGCACGCTTTTGTCCTTTAGCAGGCCCGTCTCGGAGCATACGGCAGCAGCGAAATCCCTGAAGTTCTTGCCGGCCGCCTTTACCTGCGATTTTACAGTTTTATAATCCTTTTTTGTCTTACGTTTTTTCATGGCAAGGAAATCCTCGATTTCTTTCAGCAGGTGTATGTACTCGCCGGAGTTGAAAGAGACGGAGAACATGTCGCGCATGGTCTCCTCAAGTTTGTGCGCCTCGTCAAAGACCACGGCCTGGGATTCGGGCAGTAGCCTCTTGTTTACCATGAGGTCCGCGAAGAACAGGTGGTGGTTCACCACAATTATGTTTGCTTTGCGCAGGCGGTGACGCAGTGTCCAGTAGTGGCACCTGGTGAAATGTTCGCACCCCTCCTCGTGGCACAGCCTTTTTACCCTGCAGACATTCTCCCACACCTCGTTCGGTATGTGAAATTTTACGTTTTCGCGCAGGCCCTCCGCCTCCCTGAAAAACTCGGCCATGGACGCGCCGGAGCCGGCGTTCGCGAACAGCGAGCCTTTTTTGTCGAACTCCTTGAAACGACGTATACACATATAGTTGGACGAACCGAAAATGATATCGTATTTCAGGTCGGGAAAAAGTTTTTTGACGAGCGGCAGGTCTTTTTTGTATATCTGGCTCTGCAGGGCTTTTGAATACGTGGATACAATGACGCGTTTCTTGTTTTCTATCGCCCATTGTGCCATGGGTATTAGGTAAGCCAGCGTCTTGCCGACGCCGGTCCCCGCCTCGACAATGAGGCATTCGCTGTTTAAAAGTGCCTGTCCGACCGCCTCAGCCATCTCTATCTGCTCGGGACGCTCCTCATAATCGTCGATAAGAGCGGGGATGTCGTCTGTAAAAAAACGTCGTATGTTCATAAAACTCCGTTGTGGTTTTTTGTTCCAGGCTCCTGGTTGTTAAACACCCGGGACTTGGGACCGTTTCCGCTTTACAACAAGGCCTCTGTAGCCGCGGACTTTAGAGACTGTCTCAAAAGTATTTTTCTAACGAAAATGACCGCAACATATTGTGGCAACATCTTTCGTAAAACAAGATGTTGCGCGAAAAAATATATTTCTTTTCGTTTTGAGACAGTCTCTGAATCCTGCGGCTGCATAAACTTCAGATTGGTCCGGTGTCCATATGGCTTTCTTTGGACCATGAACCATGGACCCTGTACCCGTTTTTACCAATCCTTTTCATTCCCGCTCCCGTTGCTTTTCTGCTGTGGGAGTTCATAATCGGGGTCGAACATCTTTTTCATCATGTACCGCTGTATCTCCTGCGGAGACATGTTGAAAATATCAGGCACCTGCTGTTGCTGCTGTGCGCTTTTGTCCTGCGGCTGCTGTGAAAAATAACCGCGCTGGCGCAGGTTCTGTTCCTGATTCTGCAGCTGGTTCAAAAGCGCCTGGACCTGGTCCTCTGTCATGCCCTGCGGGAGTTTTGCGGCCTTTTGGGCCTCGGATTCCTGTTCTGATTTCCCGGCCTCCTGCTGCTGGCTCTGCTGTTTGTCAGCATTGCCGTCCTGCCGCTCTTTGCCTTTTGACCCCTGCTGTTCCTGTTTATCCTTTGAACCCTGCTTGGGGTCCTGTTTATCCTGCTGTTTGTTTTGGGAACCGTCTTTGCCCTGCTGCTTGTCCTGTCCCTGCTTTTGGTCCTGTTTTTTGTCCCTGTCCTGCTTTTTATCCTTATCCCGCGGTTTTTCCTTTAGCTTTTTTTCGGTTGCCGCTATGTTGGCCTTTGTGTCCTCGTCGTCCTTTTTCAGTTCCAGCGCTTTTTTGTACATACCCAGCGCCTGCTCGTACTCTTCCTGCCTGAAAAGGGAGTTGCCTGCGTTATAATATCCCTCAAACCTGTCGGGTTCTTTTTGTATGAAAGCATTGTATTGTTCGAGCGCCCCGGCGTACTCGCCCTGCATATACAACCTGTTCCCCTCTTTAAAGGGATTTTTTGCCGCGACAGCCGCGGGCAGACAGGCTATGATGGCTGTTAAAACTATCATTATGTATCTATTCATGTTCGCACCTATATAGATTTGACGGCATATCTGACCGGTATGTTCCGGATAATATACATCATAAATGACGGTCAAGTAAATGCAAATTTGGCCGGCATAGAACGTATAATCTCCGGGAGCCGGTCTGTTGGATAGTATTAAATTTCCTTCAGGAATTCTTCCGGCGTAACGATCCTGAAACTATGCCCCTTAAATCCGCCGAAATGGCGTTTGTTCCCGGTTATCAGCCATTTGGACCTGCAGTGGATTGCCGCGGATGCGAATACCGCGTCATCAGGCGGCACGCCTTTAAATATCATCGGAGGCGTCCTGACCGAAAGTCTTAAAAAAAACTCCAGTGCCGCCGCCACATCCCGCGGGTCAAAACCAAACCTCTCCCTGCGCAGGACCGCCGAATATTCCTCCATCATTTCCCCGTTCACGCACGGCATGATACGGCCTGACAGGATAAGCCCAAGTATCCTTCCGGGTTTGGAATCTGCCTTAATGAAGGCGGACACAAGCACGTTGGTGTCGATAACCGCACGGTCCATATCAGCGCCTTTTTTTCTTCTCTGCCCTGTATTTTTTGACCTCGTCCGCCGCATCCGCGGGCTTTAAACCTTTTTTTTCCGCGGCCTTTTGCATGGATTCCGAGGCGGACTTGAACCCCAAAAGGGCAGCCTCATTCAGCATATACTCAAAATTACCCTCATTCACCGGTATCGTGAGGGCTATTGGTTTGCCGTTGTATGTCAGGACGCTGCCTTCGCGGCCGATGAGCTGCCGGGTTTTTTTTTGGTTTGAAACCAGGTCCCTTACGGTCACAAATTTCATAACTGTCTCCTTAATGATGTTTACCACACTATGAGTATAACAATTGTTCAACAATATGTCAACAAATCCGGGAACAGGTTATTTTGCAAAGCAAAAAAAAAGCAAAAGCCGCCCCTGCGGGCGGCCTTTGCTTTTTTGGCTTATAAAAGGGCTGCTTATTTGCCTTCGCCCGTTTTTTCTTTCGCTTCTTTTACTTTTTTCTCGTACTTTTTGGCCTTTTCCTTCAGGACTTTCTTGTCTGCCTTTGACATGCCCTCTATCCGGGTCTTTGCTTTGGTGAGCATCTCGGCCCTTTTCTCTTCGCTCATGTTCTGCCAGCGCGATTCCGCTTTCTGCATTAGTTCGGCTTTCTTTTCCTCTGAGAGGCCCTTGTAATTCTCTTCGGCTTTGGCCTTTATCTGTTCCTGCTGGTCCGCAGGAAGTGTCTCCACCTTATCAACGGCCCTATTCTTGATCATTTCCTGTTTGTCCGGTGTCAGTTCCTGGAATTTCTTTTCCAGTTTAGCCGTTTCCGCCTGTTTCTTGGCGTCGTTCATTTTGGCCCATTTCTCGTCAATCTTTTTCTCTATGATAGTCGGATTTATTGCCTCAAAACCCTCCATAAAACTATGTTTTTATGCGAGTTTCAGTATATCCCTCAGCTCTTTATTTGACAGTTCCCCTATCCATTTTTCGCCTGTCGAAACAGCCATATCCGCCAATTTTTTCTTGGATTTTATCATTTTGTCTATCTTTTCCTCCAGTGTGCCTTTTGATATGAGCCTGTGTACCATGACATTTTTATCCTGGCCTATCCTGTAGGCACGGTCCGTTGCCT
>JAJFUW010000041.1 GCA_021372235.1 Spirochaetia bacterium | reverse complement strand
CGTACAGGGGGTCGTTTTTCAGGCCAAACCTGAACATAACGTTCAGGGAAAAACATTCGGCCGCCGTTGTCAGGGGGCAGATACTGGATTACATCAGGAAGCACCCCGGGCAATCGGGCATTATTTACTGCTGGTCCAGGAAGAACGTTGAAAAGACCGCAGAATACCTGCGCACGCATGGAGTCCCCGCACTGCCTTACCACGCGGGTATGGACCCGCAGGAGAGGCGGGAGAACCAGGAGGCATTTATAAGCGGCAAAACAAAGGTGGTGGCCGCCACGATTGCTTTTGGCATGGGTATTAACAAACCTGACGTCCGCTTCGTCATACATTGCGACATGCCTCGCACTGTGGAGAACTATTACCAGGAGATAGGCCGCGCGGGCCGCGACGGCAAAATCAGCGACTGCGTCATGTACTACTCGTGGAGCGACGTAAAAAATTACGAACGGTTCCTGGACGGGGCGCAGGACAGGGATAAGGCGCTCGCGGCCCATGAAAAGACCAGGGATTTTTTCAGGATGGCACAGCGCGGTGGGTGCAGGCACAAGGCCGTACTGGCATATTTTGACGAGCACATAGCGGACTGCGGCGGCTCCTGCGACTGCTGCGGCGCGGGAACAGAACTGCCCGGGGAGGACGCAGATGATCATGTTGAACTCTCCATTGGGCATCCCCTGGATGCTCACAACGAATATATGGAGGAGACGGCCGTGCTGCGGCGCGCTCCCGGAGTGCGCCGTATGGGGCAGGCCGTCCGTAAACCGTGCGATTTCGGGGTTGTGATGGCGCGTGTCAGGGATATGCAGGGCAGGGAGATAACGACCAAAACCGGAAAAACATTCCGCTACCGCGTCAGCGGCAATGTCCTGCGGATCACAGGCAAGACATGGGAGGTCAGCATGGATGATTTGCGTGAGGCCAACGGCATGTGGCCGGTGGATAAACCGTCAGCTTTTGAAAAGGCGGGTATCAGGTCGAGCGGGACTTACCTGTGGGGCATACTAAACGCTGCCGGTCACGGCCTGATAAACCTGTTATAATTTGACTTTAAAACGACATCAATCCTTATCTGAACGCACACTGCCCGAGAGGCGGGGCAAAAGGAACATCAACAGGCGAGGATGCGCAGGGGGCTTTGTTATTTTTATTATATAAATCTGCTTTTAACAGGACTTTTGAGAACAAAAACCGGTCAAAACATCGAGTTCGTGTTCTCCGCTTTTTCAGGCACGGGCTGGGTCACGCCCCAGTGTTCCATTATTTTTTTGTCCTGCAGGCGGAATATGTCGATAACCGCATCCCCTCTGTCACCGGGATTGGAAGGGTTGTTTATTGCCCAACAATGCACCACCACATAATCCCCGTCGGCTATGATGCGCTTGACGTCTATTTTTCTGCCCGGGTATTTTTCATATAAAGCGTGGGTGTGGTCGATGAACGCCTGTCTGCCGGCGGCAATGGAGGGGTCGTGCTGGATATAGTTTGAGTCAAGCTCTTCTAAGGGCAGGTTTTTGCTATCGTAATGGTAAACACCCTCATAAAAATCCAGGACAGCCTTTTTGTTATCGTCGGCTTTTCTGTGGGTCCTTTTGGTTGCCTGCCTGGAAGCTAAAACCACAATTACAAAATATGAGAGCAATAGAACGAGAATGATAGAAATACTGATAGACGGATGCATCATACCCTCCTTAAAATAAAATATTGTTCGGAAGTTTTAGTCGAATGGTTCCTGCCCCGGACCTTACATATAAGATATACTTCAATATTTCCCAAAGGGCAAGTTTTTTAGCTGCAACGGGGTTATAAAACACGGCAGCCGTTTGACGGTCCGGCAACAGGTGCTTTTGTTCCGGGACCATAGCCGGCACAAACAGGCGGGGCAGTATCCGGGATGGCGGCTGTTGCCTCGCTTAATTTTTTTTGGGGCTTGTCCGGGCCTGCCCGCATCGTAAAACCGCCGATATATCCGCTGTCAAAAAAAAGCCGGAACAATCCGGCATCATGCCCCGTCTAACCTATGAAGTAAAAAAACATGCGGTTTAAGGACCGCAAAAAGGAGAAAAGCATGAGAAAGAATCGGGCATTGGGGTTACTGCTGGTGTTATTGTTCGTATTCAGCGCAATGGCGATGGCTTCTGACAGGCCCGCCTGCCGGAATGGCGGTTTTGCCGGCGGACAGGGAATGATGGGAGTAATGGGCATGGGAGGAGCAATGGGAATGAATCCGTCGAGAATACTTTCAATGGCATCGGAATTGAACTTAACGACTGACCAGATGGAAAAATTAAAAAAGATAGCGGATACAACGCCTGAAAAGGGCACGCACAGGCAAGAGATGTCCAAGGAAATGAACGAACTAAAGGCCGAACTGGAAAAGGAAAAACCGGACCAGGCAAAGATAGATACGATGATAGACAGGATAACGCAGAAACGCGCCGCCGCAATGAAAGAAAGGGTCAAAATATCCCTGGAGGTTTCCTCGGTGCTGACAAAAGAGCAGAAAGAGATACTGAAAAAAATGATGAGCGAAAAGAAGGAAAAAATTGCAGAGAAGATGAAGGGGAAAATGGGTAATAAAGGAAAATAGTCCTGTTTATGACAAAAAGTCCGGCGGTTGCCCGCCGGACTTTTTTATTTTTCCTGTCAGATACGTCTAAGGATAAAACAGTATTTGTGGGTGTAATGTTTCGGGTTGCGCGGGCTGAAAGAGATTGCCTCAAAAATATTTTTCTAACGAAAATGACCACAACATATTGTGGCAACATCTTTCGTAAAACAAGATGTTGCGCGAAAAAATATATTTCTTTTCGTTTTGAGACAGTCTCTGAAAGGCCGCGGCGACTAAGACTGTTATGCCGAACCGTTTTTGTAGCCGCGACCCCTGCGGTCGCGTCGGGACGCACTTTCTGCTCTCGTGACCATAAAGGCCGCGGTACCGGGTTGGTTTTTTAGTTTGGATTAAAACAACCCCGGTAGCCGCCCTTTCAGGGTGTGTGTGGTTGTTGCTTCAGCCCTGAGCCGGCCACGGGTGCCGGCTCTACAGGTTGTGTTTTTTAGGAGTATGGGTGTTGTCAGTGGAACAGGCAGGTGTACGGCACCAGTTCTTCGGCACCGTCCGGGGGCACCCACCGCAGTTCAAAACCGGCGAATGCGTTGGACTGGCTGTACCTGACCCTGATGTCGTGATATCCCGCGTTCAGTTCGATAACCGTCTTTGACGGCCCCGCACCTTTTAAACCGCCTTCGTTCGCCAGCCTTTTGGATTTATTTATGTACAGTTCCGAATAACCCTTTGAATCGAGGATAAAAACATAAGAGCCTGATTTAGGAGCCTTGATTTTTCCGGTCCATTCATACGATATGGAACCATAGTCAGGGTCCAAAAATACCACGGGTGATGTCTTGATGGATACGGTCTTGCCCGTCCAGTTTGGCCGGGGATACCTGCGCAGTGTCAACCCGTTTTTTGCCAGCGCGTTTCTGGCCGCCACGGCGTCGGATGAGTCCACTTCATACGCGAAATACATCAGCCAATCTCCGTTATATTTGTTATGGAAAGGTATATATCTGCCGTGCGGGTAGAGCGCCTTAAACAGCGGGTAGATGAGGGATTTGTATTGCGGCGGCAGGATATAGCAGTAGTTCTCATTGTCCCCGTATACGGCGGGAACGGATTGGTCTATGTGGAAGGCGCGGAAAGAATCCTCATTTTTTCCGGTGTGGGCCAGGTTAAAGGTTCTTTTTTTATACTCCTCCATGGCAAGCACCGGCGTCCAGCCGGGGCCTTTATCCCTGCAGTATTGGCCGGTTACCCATGCGTCGGTTGAGAAGTCCTGCCAGCAGTAGGGGTTCTGTGCCTGTTTGTTGAAATAGAGGCTGTAGTTGCTGTAACAGGCGGCCGCCAGTAATATGACGACGACGGCTGCCGCCGATTTTTTTAACAGCACCCCGGAGGTCAGGACCATAAGCCTCTCCAAAAATAATGCGGCAAAGAAGATTACAGCCGGTATCAAAAAATAGAGCCGGAGGCTCTGCGGAGCCTCTATGGTGATGAAACCCGGCACAATGAATATGGCAAATATGGACATGAACAAAAAACAGGGCAGCGATGACCTTATCCGTAATAGGGCATATACAAATCCCAATAACGCAAATAGGCCGGTTAACAGGTCGAGTACCGGCCGGCCGGGGATATTGTGTTTCGGATTTCTGTCGCCCGAATAATTGAACATCAGGAGGGTATCTTTTATATTGGCGAGCATGAGTTTACCCGGAGTATATGAGGCGTATTTGGCGTCATAACCCGCAGTCTGCGCCAATACGCCCTCTGTAAAGATATTGACCTCGTTTTGCCGCTGAAAGAAGACATCATGGTTTTTTACGGCGTAATTGATAACCGGCAGTGCGACGAGCAGGGCCAGACACAGAGAGGCGACTATTTTCGTCAAGTTGCCTGTGAAAAAAGAGCGGTTCCTGATAAAAACTATAAAAGTAATTAATATCAACAAGAATGGAATCAGCCTGGCAGGCTGGTAGGTGTGCTGGGATAGCCCCAGCGTCACCCCGAGCAGTATGAAATAGGTCCATTTGCCATCCCTGTAACTTTTAATAAGGAAGTATAGGAAGAGCACAAAGACGAGCAGGCCGAGAGAGGCGTGGTAGCCTATGCGGTTGAAATTGACATGCCAGCGCAGGATGGCCAGCAGGAAACCTCCGATGACCGCAACCCTGGCGCCCGAGAGTGCCCGGAGCAGGAAATAAAAGGCAGGCACGGTCAGTATGCCTATGACAGCGGTTGTGACGCGCAGCTGGGTGACGCCAGCACCGAACAGTTTGAAGACAACGGCCACGGGGTATAAAAAGAGCGAGGCGTTGTGAGTGGAGAAGCCGGTATAGACAGGGAGCGAGCCCGTGAGTATGGACATGGCTTCGAAACAGTTCTGAGCCTCATCGACAAAACAGCCGGCAGGGATTGTGTCAATTTTATAAAGGCGGAAGAAGGCAGAGGCAAGGAGGATGGCGAAAAAGAGGAGTATTTCCTGTTTTTTGTCCATGGGTTCGGGTATCCGTGCGATATTGCGGGCCGATATGGAAAACAGTAAAGCGCCGGACAGGAGCAGAACGAGCCCGGGTATAAGGCTGTGCACGGAGTAGAGAAACCATTGGCCCAAAACCGCCGGAAGTAAGGCAAATAGAGGCGTTAACAAAGGGGGATTTGAGTTGGATAAGGGTACGTCCTTTGCCCGCATTTAAACCTCCGTATTTTTTCCCGCAAATAACCTGACGGTTGATAATACCAAAGCAGAGGGGAAAGGGCAATAATAAAACCAGCAATCGCAAATTCCAAATAAAATCGGAGTCGGTTATAAACCGCTCTTGTAGGCGCGACCCCCGCGGTCGCGTTGCGGGTCGTTGGATTTGAGCCGGGACGACAAGACTAAAAACCTGCTAAGTGGAGGTCAAGCCGCAAGCCATAAACCACAAAGTAAAATAACTGCGAATATTAAAATACAAAAAGTATTTAAGTCTCTCTTTGCAACTTCCCGTATTTGTTACTTTTACCCTTAACTTATGGCTTTTGGATTGCCGCTACACTTTAGATGCTGCCCCGAAGGCGGATATTTGTAGGGGCAACGACTGCGATGCACCGCAGCTGGCCTGTCAGGACCGGACGCAGGCCTTTAAAAACCGCCGTCAGGCTACGGCAGCGGGCAGCCTCCCCCTTACCCGACCGGGTTCTCTACAGTACAATTGACACAAGACCCTGAACGTGGCAAAATGGATGTCAATTACCAGGCATAATTTAAATAATGCGGGGAAATAATGGCAAAAAAAATCACGCGTAATATTTTCGGTGACAGGGGAGATGAAAAATACCCCATACAGCAGGCTATCTTTATCATAAGTTTATCCGCGCTAATATTTTCATATTTCACATACATGCTTTTTTCGAAAGATTTTGACATCGCTTCTTTCATGCAGTACAACGCGCCTGTCTCATCGCCGTGGCTGCTTTTGGGACTGTTCCTTTTTTATCTGGCCGGTTTTACCGCCGTACTGTTTTGGGACAAAGAAAGGAAATCGGTTTTGGGGCACCATATATTTTCACTGCTCATGGCCGGGTACCTTTTCATAAATGCCACAAAGAACCAGTGGTTCGAATACGAGAACGCGTTGTACATCGTATCGGGCTGCCTGTTCCTCGCTCTCTACGCGGGCTACCTGCTCGAAAAACTAAAATACCGTTTTGACGCGGCGGTAATGTTTATGGAAAAAAATGCGGCTGTAACCGCGGCTGCGGCGTGCATCCTTTATTTTGCATATTTTTCATGGCTGGGGCTTGAGCGGCACGCGTTGTGCTACTCACAGATGTGGGATATGGCGTGGGAACACCAGGTCCTGCACAACCTCGCACAAACCGGCGTGCCATACAGCACCATAGAATCTCTGTCAGGCAGGGTAAACTGGGGCGACCACGCTTCCTTTATATATTACTTGCTTGTGCCGTTCTACAAAATATTCCCCGACGCGGGGTTCCTGATAATAACCCAGGCCCTGGCAGTTGCGGCCGCAGGTTTTTTGGTATACATATTCTCAAGCCGGGTGCTAAAAAACAGGCTCACGGGGCTGGTGCTGGCAATCGTGTTCATCATGCACCCATCGGTACAGGGCTATCTGCTCGAGGATTTCCACCCGAACGTGCTGGCTTTGCCGGCGTTTTTTGCGATGCTGATATTTGCCGAAAAAAAGAACTTTACGGGCACGCTAATTTCGCTTGTCCTGCTGGCGCTCACCAGGGAGGACATGGCGTTTTTCTCGGTGTTCATAGCGCTATTCCTGCCGGCCGCAAATAAGTCAGGCGGATTAAAACGCGGGATTGGACTGCTGGCCGCGTCGGCCGCAGCTGCGGTTACGGCTCTGCTGGTCATGAAAATTACAGGCGGAGGGCTCACGGACGCATCGAGATTTTACGCGTTATCAGGCAGTTTCACGGGCGTTCTGCAGGCGTTAATACTGAACCCGGTCTATATATTTTCGCAGTGCTTCCACCCGGATAAAATACAGTTCCTGGTGATAGTATCCGTGCCGCTGCTGTTTTTGTTCTACGGATACAAACCGGTGTGGATACTGCTGGTACCGGCGTTCATATTCGGCATATTTTCCCAGTATTACCCACATTTCCTGCCGGGATACCATTACTCGGTGATGTTTGTGTGCGCGGCGTTTGCCGGCGCGGTGTACTACATGGCGGGGGCAAAAAAGAGTGCGCGCATATCCGTGGCCGGGACAATGGTTGTGCTGGCGTTTTTGATGAACTATTACTACGGTAACGTGTTCCCGAAATCCTACCGCATGATAACCACCGAGGTAAAACAGGCGCTATACACCCCGGACTATAACTGCAGGGACTGGACCGGCCATTACAGGCAGATAAAGGGAACAAAGGACACGGCAGCACTGCGTATAATGAAGTCAATTCCGGAAAAATACAGGGTAAGCGCGGACCATTTTGCGGCCGCACATGTATCAGGCAGGCGGTACCTGTATCAGATACAGCACTATGAAGCGGCGGACATAGTGATAGCGAGGCCGGGCAAAGATACTTACCCGGGATTCAGAAAATTGATAACCACACAACTGTGGGAGTTTAACGTGAGGGAGCAGCTGCTGGCGGACGGCTCCATAAGCCTGACCGCGGAAGGCGAAGTGGCTTTTAAATGACAGGGAAGAAGATTAATACACCCCCGAAAAGCGTTTCGGAATACACGGGCGAACTGCTCTTACTCGCGGTCACCATCTATTTCTCCATAAAATGCATATCCGCCGCAATGACGCAGGCTTTTGCTTT
>JAJFUW010000037.1 GCA_021372235.1 Spirochaetia bacterium | reverse complement strand
ATCTGGTTCCCCTTTACCTTAAAAGTAAGGCTGCTACCCGGCAGGACTTCCAGCCTGTCGGAGGTTATTCCAACAACCAACTTGTCCGGTATGAACTCTTCGACTTTAAAAGTGCACTCGCCCGCGGTTAAGTAGTCATTGGGCATCAACACGGCTGAGTACTGCCCCGTCTTTGCGTAGGATGGCAGTTCTATCCTGAAAAGACATATGGAATTCGCATCTGTCGCTTTTTTTGCGTCAAAAACGGATTCCCCCGAAGGCCCGCGTACTATGCACCTTACCGTCATTGATGGAGGCGTTGAGATATCCGCGTTCCTGACTATAGCGGTCAGGTTGACCGTATCACCGGGTCTGTATAGCCCGCGCTCCGACGTTATGAAAGCCCTGACCCTGTCCGATGACGGCGGTTCTCCCGAAACGTCAAAACGGTACTTGTTAAGCTGCGTTTCACCGAATGTCAGGTAGGAAAAATCGTCGCCGTTCTCGGCGAGTACGAGGTACGGTGTAAAATTGTACATATTGTGGTGCCAATCGCCAAAGACCACCCTGCCGTTTTCATCCGTTTTGGATTCCTTTATCACCTGGTTATTATGCGATATGAGCTTCACATTTATGCCTGTCATGGGTTGCAGGGTGGAAATAGATATTGCTTTTACTATCAGGTCGCCGTTGTTCCCGCCGGCTGCTTTTGCTATGAGCGATATATCAGTGCAGCGCACCACCTTGTTCCTGGAATTATAATTTTTCGGATCCTGGATTTCGACGTAAAACAGCCCTTTGTACGGGGCGTTATTGAGTTTCTGTAAGTTAATGTACTCGGTCTCTTCCCTGTTAATTTCGCCGCCTTTTATGTCATGGTACGCGGAAAATACCTCTGAAGCGTTGTTGTAGATGGACCGGTTCTGCAGAAAACTCACCAGGTTGTTCTTGAACACCTTATGAACCCTGACGAATATCCTGTCCAGGTTCATTACCTTAACGCCAATGTTCATACTGCCCGCTGTAGAGAGCACTTCCCCTCGCTCTGAGAATTCCATCGAGGACGGGAGGTCCTTCAATTTGACCGTATCAGTGTAATCGGCATCCATAATTTCACCGTTTTTGCCCTTCATGGCCTTGCTCACGGCCACCTCATAGCTTATGTTGGGCTTGAAATCAGCCGTAAAAAGAGCGTAACAATATTCGGTTTTGACCGTGAACTTAACCGGTTCGGGAGGGGTGGTAAGTCCGCCCCGCTTTATGACCGTGACATATTTTTTTACCTGTTCCTCGGTCACGGGTATATTAAAACGCACTGCCAGCGATGTTTCTCCCTGCGTATTCCATGGCCTCAATTCCTCTACGTTCAGTTTTGGGCGCAGCGGCACCTCGGCGCTGTCCTCAAATATATCCTTTGTCGGATTGCCACAGGAGGCGCACTGTATCCCCTTTTCTATTTTTAGCTTTATGGTCTGGTTCTCATAGGTACGTTCAATACCGGGTATTCTTATATAGAAACGCGAAGGTTCTTCCGAGGCCTCGACCAGGAATTGTTCGGTCGTCTCCTTTTTCGCAAATACATTGCCCGGCGCCACCGAAACTTTCGTCACACTGACATGTTTTTTTAGTTCGTTGATATCCACCGGATAATTGTAGTTTACCTCGCAGACGGCCTCTTTCTCCGTGTTCTTCATGAGGTCCATGGTAAAAAACATCCTGGAGTCCGCGACTTTGAGGTAAGGTGTGTTGAACTTTGTCTTCTTATCCGATATTATCACCCTTCCGGCTGCCGTAAAATATTTTGACGCGTTCATCGAGACTTCATAGTCCGTGGCCGGCCTCAGCGGCTCCTGCGGGGTAAAAATCACCGTTTTGCCGTTCTCAAACGAATATTTGCCCTTGAGCGGCGGTTTAATGGTGAAACACTCCGGGGTTGACGTGTCAGCCCGCTTCAATTTTACCGGTGCTGAAAATTGCGCGGTTATCATGATTTCACTATCAACCTCGCCGGACGGCGATATGGATATAACCCTGACAAAAGCATTGCCAACAATCACCCCTCCGAGCCATGCCCCGAGCAACACGAGCACCGCAATACCCGCAACTATGACGCTTTTTTTTCTTTTATCCTTGA
>JAJFUW010000032.1 GCA_021372235.1 Spirochaetia bacterium | reverse complement strand
CTCTGCCCCCTGCAGAGGCGGAATTTTCCCGGTTTCCGGGACCTGGAATTTTGGCCCCCGGTCAAACCCTACTCCTCACCCATGTTGTCCGTCACGTCCCCGATTTTTTCGGACGCCTTGTCGAAACCGCCTTTTACTTTGCCTCCAAAAATCTTCACCGCGCCCAGTACAAGGATTGCGACGAGGGCTATGATGAGTATGTACTCGGTCATGCCCTGCCCTTTCTTACGTGTCAGAACCTTTTTCATTTTTCCCTCCTTTAAGGAAATGGCATAGTGAAAACCGTAACGGTTTTCGTGTAAAGACTGTTTATTATTTTTGTGCAGACATCCAGGCCTCCTATGCATATAACAGCCAGCAGGCAGAGTACGAGCATGTATTCGGCCATGGCCTGGCCGTGAGGTTTACGCAAATGGATGGAAATAGCAGCCCCCTCTATATTTTTAAACAATCATAATAACAGAGGTATGGCACTGGACATAATAGGGATAATAAAAAACTCTCTGAAATTGCCCGTGTTGCCCCTCTATATTTTACGTGTGGTATGATAGTGGAAAAAGCGGGGTTTGTCAATTAATTATTTAGAGACAATTTTCATAGTTTGCCGCTGTAACTGCTATAAATTAAAGGTTAAAACCAAAAAGTACAAGTTAAAGTTCAAAAGTAAAACCAACTTTTTGTCAAAAACGTACGGCCCGTACAACCGCTTGCCGTTAATTTTGCCTTTTAAATTGTACTTTTGGGTTTTGACTTTTAAATTTTAACTTCCCCCCGGTAATCGACCCTGTGTTTTATTTCCCCTCAAACCTCATCCTATAAGTACACCTCTTGCACAACTCCTCCACCGCCTGCCTTTTTGAGAACCCCTCGCGGATCGCCCGTGCGCGTTTGGATGATAATATAGTTTCCAGCGGTTCATTATAGACATTGCCCAACGCCATCTCACCGTCTTTGTCCAGGCAGCACGGCACGACCGTTCCGTCAACCAGGACCCCGAACTGCTCCCTCAAGCCGTAACAAAATGCCCTGCCCGGAATTATTTCATCCTTCAATGCCGGCCACTTAAATTCCTCCGCCTGGTAGAGGAATATGTTCGGCGCTATTTTTACACCTCGCACATGCGTGACCCTGTTATCCAGTTTGAATCCCGGATTGAACCTTTGCTCCAAAGCCGGCAGTATGGCTTCGTTAGCCCGCGCGGCCCCGCCTTCACCGTGGTTCCAAAGCCGCAGAGCGACCTGGATACCGGGCCCATCTGCCGCTTTTTGCGCGAAATCAAAAATGTCAGCAATGTATCTGTCCTGCTCTTTTCCGGGTTTTAAATGGCTGTGCAGGGAGAAACTCACCTGGCGCAGGGCCGGTTTTTCCAGGAGGAACCCTGCTTTTGATATAAGCGTTCCGTTCGTGGTTAAATTTACCCGCTGATCGTATGCCTCGCAGGCGTCCAAAAATTCACCGAGTTTGGGGTGCATGAGAGGTTCGCCCATGACGTGGAGGTACAGGTAGAGCACCCTGCCTTTTATCTGCTCGAGGATACGGATAAATTTGTAATTTTCCATGACCGCAGGTTTGCGTTCTGTCTTTGGGCAGAACGCGCAGGCCAGGTTACAGGTGTTGAGTATCTCTATGTAGGCTTTTTTGTATTTTTTCATTTGGTAATTATAACATATTTGCTGTGCGGTTGTTGCAGTATAGCCAAAAGCCTTATAGCCTTGTAGCCAATAACCAAGGTCAATTGATCTATATATATAGATTCTATTTTATACATTTAAAGCCTTTGACATTGTTTCTTTGGCTACGAGGCTAAAAGTTTATTGGCTAAAAAACCACCGCGACAAATTATCAACTGCTTTTTTTCATTATATGTACTATAATGATTAAAACCAATAACGGAGATGCACATGGCTTTAGTTAACTGCGCGCGATGCGGAAAGGTCTTCTCGCCCGAGAAGCCCGTTCCTTTTTGTCCTGATTGCGTCAAAGCCGAGAACGAGGATTACAAAAAGGTCGCCGAATACCTGCGCGATTACCCGCTCGCAAACGTCATGGAAGTCGCTAACAGGACAGGCGTATCCCCTGTCATGATATTCAAGTTTGTCAGGGCGGGAAGCCTGCGCCTGACCGACGCGCCCGCGGCATTTAAATGCAGGATGTGCGGCAAAGAGGTAAAAAAGGGCACGCTGTGCCAGGATTGCATTGATAAGGTTAAGGACTTAAAGGAAGCGGCAAAAAAGAAGGCAAAGAAAAAGAGATAAGCTTATAGCTCAATCGTTATTTTTAATTTGACCTTAAAATATCCCCGTAATACGCCGAATCGTCAAAGTTCGACCCTCCCGGTATAAACCCATTTGTACCCGGCAAGTAGCCGGCTGCGCGCCAGCGGGCTGTGGACCAACATTTGAGGCTGCGAGCGTCCATGTTCATCGATCGAGTACCGGGCGTCCTTTAATACCTGTGAGCCGTCGCTGCCGCCTATAACCCGCATCTTGTTGTCGAACACGAACGAAACGTGGTTCATGCGCATACCGAATGCCGCCGCACTCGGCATTCAGTGTGGCTGACGGACAATCAGCACCGTTGGTCGAGCACCGGACCTCCGGCCTCACGGATAGTATCCCGTAAAGCGCCCCCCCGATAACCCACATGGCTTACGTTGTTGTCGCAGGCGCGTTAAAAGCCACCGAAGCGTGACCCTGGGCCCGCCAAAATTCGGCATTTTTTGTAACAGCAGTCCGTCAATACCGTTAGCCGAGGAAAAAATATCCTTACCTTTTAAACGGCTGACCCGCTCATGTTTTCTATTATTATACCTTTTGAATATCTCCATCCTTCTAACGCATCTATATATAATATAGCAGCACCCGCGCCACTGCGGAAATAGTATTTTTGCGTTATTTTATTGGAAAAGAGGGATTTATTTTACCGGTGCGCTTTTTTTCATTTCATCAACAGCGTCGAGCCTGCCTATTGATTTGTAGAATTGCATTATCCTGTCCTCTACAGATTGTTCCTGTTTTTTAAAGGCCGTCTGAGGGTCGCTCCCGGCGAGTCTCATCAGCCCGTTGAGCGCCGCCTTGCCAACCCCCATGTACGCCTGCATGGCCTGTTTCGCCTGCGGGTTGTCCAGTTCCTTCATGAGTTCCTGTGCCGGCGCGGAGATCTGTTCGTCGGCAGAATAGAGCGCCCTTATCAGCGCCGGGAGTATCTCTTTTTTTATGGGCAGGGACTTGCTCAGGTATGTCTGCAGTTCAAACAGTTTATAAAGTGCGTTCTTCCTGACCTGCGGCTGTGGATAACATAGGTCCGATATTATCGTGAGTACGCCTATTTCCGGATTTATCATAAGAAGCGCATCAAAACAGGTCAGATACCTGGCCCTGTCATCCCCGTATCTGTGCATTAACTGTACAATCTCCGGTATTGACAGTTCAGCCCTTCCCGCCATCAGACTTATCGCCCCCAGCGCGCCAACGCAGACCTCCCAGTTTTCATCTTTTAACAATGCCGTCAGTTCCTGCAGGTTGAATTCCGAGGGATCAAGCCTTTTGATAAAACCGGCAGCCTCAGCGTAAACACCGGGATTTGAGCCCGCGGCTTTTATGACAGGCACCGCCACATAAGCGCCTGCTTTGAGTTTTTTCAGCGTTTCAAATACCCTGTCCCTTTCCTCTTTATCCCCTGCGGTCGCAAGCATCTCCGCCGTATCTATCAGCACCTGTTTTCCGGCGTCCGGTGAGAGCGTTGCAAACTCAATTACCGCGGCCTCCCTGATTGTTTCATTGCCGCTCACAAGCCGTTTGTGCAGCGGCCGGGTCTGTTCAAATATGCCGAGGGTGGCGCACGAGGAAAAGAGCATCAAAAAAACCGGAACAAAAAGTGCAAATTTTTTCATTTTAACCATCCTCTTTTCGTGTTATAGGTAAACCATTAAAAACGCAAAAACATTTGTTTTTAGTAAACCGGCGTGCCAAAGTGCCTTATCGCGGCCCGCAGGTCATTGTCAACGCTATCCTCCAGTTTTTTCCCCTGCATCCACTCCTCGTACCCCCTGATTATGGAACGCATCCCCGCGTAACCTCCGCCCGGGTGCGAAAATACCCCGCCGCCTGCCAGGAGCATAAAATCCATATTCCCTATCTTACGCATGTTCACAGGCACCATGCCTGCCCATTGCCCGCCGGACGAAACCGGCAGGCTGGCCTTAATGGAGCCCAGGGGTTCACTACATGCTTTTATGTTTTCCAGTATTTCCTCGTCCGTTTCATACAGATAGCCGCCTATGCCGCCGCACTGTACCTGGTCGCCGCCGCACAGCCTCGTTAAAAGAGTGAATATGCGCGACGTTATGCCCATGTATTTTGGCCTGAAAGTGGTTACGGCAAAATCCCTGTGGCAGTGTATGGGGAGCGTCGAATAAGCCGAAAGTTTTTTCAGTACCCCGAACCCGCCTGCCATAACGTTGAACATCAGCGCCCTGCCGCCGTGCCCTGCCACCGTGTCATGGAGGTTGATGACCTCGTCAGGGTCATCGGTTACATTAAAAGCGTACATTGTTGTCCTGCCTGTTTCTTCATAGGACTTTTTCAGCCCCTCGCTGACCGCGATAACCCTGTCTTTTACCCTGTTATACGGAGCGTCGGCAAGCAGTTCGTCGTCTTTAATAAAATCCGCGCCGGCGCGCGATACATCATAGGCAAGTTTTGATATCTCTTTTGGGGAGAGCCCCACGCACGGCTTTGTAATGGCTCCAAAAAGCGGTCTGTCATAACTTTTGACAATCTCCCGGGAACCCTGCACCCCGAATTTTGGGCCCTTAAATCCGCAGAGGAAATCATCGGGCATTTTGAGGTCAATCACCTTTACCGCGGTCAGTTCAGCCATATCATATATCTCACCGGCTATGGTCGTGAGCAGCATGGATACCTTGCTCCCGAAATTCTCCACCGGATATGATATTTCCACCGTGCCGCATGTTACCTTTTTCCCGGGCTGCGTCTTTGTCGGCAGTTCATAAACCGATTTTTCACCGGTTATCAACGCGGACTCGACTTTGGCCCCAAACCGCGACACTATAGCCTCCGTCTCCGCGGTCATCTCTTTCCATGTGCCGGTCGACTGCATCTTTGCCATCAAATCTGCGGTTTTACCAAAATCGTCCGTGGTTTCTATGTAATACTTTACAACCAAACGCATCTTAAAACCTCCCCTTAAGGGCAATAAATAATGAATAATCAACCGCAAGGGCATTTTCTCGCCCAGTTATTCATTATTAATTAGTATTTTAGAACCCGTTACCGTCAGTTCCGGACCGTCAGTAAAACGCGGTTTCACAAAAAGTTCCCTTGCGCCGTTAACCCTGCCTGCCTGAGCCGACAGTTCGCCGAAATATACCGAACTGTTGGTTATTTTTACCACACGGCCCGCGCTTAAATTCAGGGACGCACCTTTTTCCAGGGTTATTTCTTTGCCCAGATTGAGCGTTATTGAACCCTTTTTTGTTTTTAAATAGGCATCTTTTATGGAAGAACCGGGGGACGGGCTGAACGTTATGTCGCCTGACGACGAGAACAGAACCACTTCGCCGCCCCGTGTGTGCGCGCTGAAATCTATATCCCCCGTCCCGGCGTTTATGATAAAACCCTGCGTACTCGGTAGCGAGACTCTGATGGAGGCGTTAAGTTCCATAAAAAATCCTTTCCTAAAGGCGCTATAGCCGTACTTTCCCTGCGGGTTGACAATGTCGTTAAAATCAGCCCACGGAAAACCAAAACCCAAAACTTCCATTACGATACATGGCCCCGCGCCGGCAGGCGCCTGTGTTATGATAACTGAGGCCCCCGATGTTTCCAGGGAAAATTTACCCTGCGATGCTTCCGGGTAGTATTCGCGGTATTTGTGAAACGGGGTGGCGAGCAGGAAAAAAATAACCGTAAGCCCCAATATGCCCGTGCCTGCTATCAGCGTCGTTCCTTTATGTTTTTCAAACCAGCCCCGTGTCTTTATCGTGTCGACGGCAAATGCCGCGGCCTCGGCCGAGAGCATGGTAATGCCGCCCGCCCACAGGACATCAGAGGCAAAATGCGCTCCCTGCGCCATCCTGGCTATACCCAATGTGACGCCGTACGCCGCTCCTCCCGAGAGCGCCGTAAATGCCGCGGGACGGTTGTTGCGCCTGAGTACAACATAGAGGGAGTAGAATCCGAACCCCATTGTGCAGTGGCCGCACGGAAAAGAGTGGCCCTTGCCCGGAACACCGGGCTGCAGCGGGTATTTAAAATCCCACCTGCCGCCGAACTCTTTTACTTCCCTGGGCCTTGGCCTGCCCATGTAGTTTTTGAGGACAACATTGACCAGAAGCCCCGGCCCCAGCGCCATGGCCAGCACAATTATGGCGGCGCTCCTGCGGTATTTTGAGAATTTCGGGCCTATATACCCGGCAATCAGTATGATAAGCGCACCGGCCGAAAGAATAAGTGCCGGGATTGTGCCGTAAGTGTAAATCCACCTAAAAAACAGGTTGTCCGTAAATATCCACTTGTGGGCGGAGGCGTCATATAGAAGCGACTGGATTTTTAAATCCAACGGGAATACCCGGAAAGGCACAGTCAGGACAAAAAGCAGTCCTGTAAACCAGGCAATCTTGATGAGGCGCTCATCCCGCATGCCTCCCGGCCCCCTACACGTACGCTATGTCAATGGATTTTTTCAACTTATGGAATAATGACTCAACCTCAAAATTTTCAGTTATCTTTATCTCGGCTTTGTCCGATATTACGCTGACCGCGTGCCAGATGCTCTTGTACAGGCATACCGGTTTGTCCAGGAGGAACGCCTCCATCTTATCGGGGGTCTTTTCTTCCGCGAGTATCATTATCGCCGTGCCGCTCACGGGTTCGAACGTTTCCATTGACGAAGGATGTTTTTCCAGTACCTTAACCCTGTCGGGTCCCGTCACCAGGTAGCCCAGCCTCCAGCCTTTGGCGTTCTTGTCGCCTGTTAAAACGTCGAACACTTTGCCTCCGGCCTTCTGTTCTATCACAACCCCGTACTTTTTGAACGACTCCGCGTTAATCGTTTTTACTTTTATCACTTTTTTTCACCTTTTTTTCCGCGGGCCCGGCTATCACCTGCGTGTAGTTTTGCAATTTCAGGTATTTTTTTGCGGCTTCGTTGACGCTTTCGAGCGTTACAGCGTCAACTTCGGCGAGGAACCTATCCACCGTTTTGTACCCCGCCCCCCACAATTCATAGGAGTAGTATGACTCCGCCTGCGACATATAATCCTGCTGGCCGACCTTGAACATGCCTGACATATATGCTTTTGCCGATGCTACCTCGGTCTGACTCACGCCTGTATTGACCACGTCTTTCAGCACATCGAAAATAGCGTCAACCGCGGCGTTCTCGTTCTCTGGCGCCGTTGCAGTATATATCCTTATTGCACCGTTCTCTACGTTGCGGTCAAAGGTGGAATATATGGTGTAACACAGATTGCGTTTCTCCCTGACCTCGGAGAAAAGCCTCGAGTCCATGCCTCCCGACAATATTGTGTCCAGTACCCTGTATGGGAAATAATCATCCGAATCCGGCCGGGGCCCTATGAAACCTATCATAATATGCGACTGGTTTTTGTCTATCGCCACTCTTTTTATCTTTTTCTCCGAGGTAATCTTGAGCGGCAGTTTGGGTATCATCTTCCTGCCCGGTTTTTGAGAACCGAACTGTTCCACGAGAGCCTCTTTTACCGTATCGGCATCGATGTTGCCAACAACACTGACGGTCAGGTTATTGGGCAGGGTGTAGTTTTTATACCAGTTTTTGAGTACGCTGAGCGTAATCCTTTTGACGGTCTCCTCCTCGCCCAGCACCGGATATCCGTACGGGTGCCACTCAAAAAAGGTCTCGTTGAAAATCTTTGAGACATAGGCAGCAGGGCTGTCTTTTATCTGCCGTATCTGGTTTATTATGTCCTCTTTTTCCTTCCTGATTTCCGGTATCTCAAACGCCGGATTCTTCATTATGTCGGCGCACAACTCCATAAACTCCCCAAATTTCGGGGCGATGACCTCGGCTGACCAGCCGAACGAATCCCTGCGTATATCCTTTGTAAAGACCGCGCCCATGTCGTCCAACTCGCGCGCCACCTGTTTCGCATTTTTGGTTGTGGTGCCTTTGAGCATGACCTGCAGCATGAGGTTTGTGATGCCCTTGTAGTAGCCCTCCTGTGCGCTCTCATATACCACGCCGCCGCGGTAGAGGAATTTCATGTCTATTATCTGCGTATTCGAAAGTTTTTTGTGTATGAGGGTTATCCCGTTGGGCAGTTTTGTCAGTGTCGCGACCCCTTCCTCGGACTCCCTGACCGGTGCCTGTGCGAACACGTACTTTTTTATATCGTCAACGGTCTTTACGTTCTTAAACTCAGCCTCTTTTTGGTCGGGGTAATAAACCGCTATTGACGCGTTCCCGGGGACGATATAGTCCCTCATTACGTCCTGCAGGTCCGATGCCAGCACCCTTTTTAACCTGTCCGCGTAATCATAGTATAGGTTGTAATCCCCCAGCGTCTCATAGTACCCCAGATTTAGCGCGGCGGATTCCACCTGCATATCCTCCCTGGCCTCTTCGCGCATCATGTCTGATTTTACCCGGTCCACATCCGCTGTCTTTATACCCTCTTTCCCGGCGCGGTCAAGCTGCGTGAATATCTCGTTTAACGTCTCTTCGTATTTGCCGTCGCGGACCTCGGCCGATATGATAAACATGCCGCCGAAACGTCCCGTGAAAATGTCCGCGTCTATCTCGTCGACCAGGCCCTTATCCTCGCGCAGTGACAGGTACAGAGGAGACGACTCGGAACCGCCCAGGGCGCGCGCGAGCACCTGCAGTTTCGGGATGTCCGCGGACAGCGCGTCCGGTATCCTGAAACCTATGGTCAGGTACCTGCCCTCTATCGCACCGCTGTAAGCGGAGTATTTTATCCCGGGCGGCGCCTGCGGTTCAGGCGTCCGTGCCGGAGCGGGCGAAGCAGCTGGCACAGCTATGGTCCCAAAACTCTCTTTTAACATCGGCAATACGTCCGCAGTAACAACGTCGCCGCTCACCACTATGATAAGGTTTCCCGGTGTATAATATCTGGTATAGAAATCAACCATTTGCTGCCGCGTAAAAGCCTTCAGGTCCGGTTCGTAACCTATAATAGGGTCCCTGTACACGGATTCAAAGGACTGGGCCATGAATTTCTGCCACAGGAATAC
>JAJFUW010000029.1 GCA_021372235.1 Spirochaetia bacterium | reverse complement strand
TTGTGCCTGGGATTCCTTGATACGCGCCTGTTCGTTAAGATGTATGGCGTTCTGGGAGCGGGCTATCTGTTCCTGCATCAAGCTCACATAGTAAAGTTTTTCCGCTGTACTCGAGGCATTTATGACTACCTGAAGGTCATGCAGCCCCATAAAGATATATCTCCTTTATTCTGAAAAATATCATCCCGAGTACGGGAGTACCTGTATTTCACCGTTTTTCTCGACGAATGTCGCGTACTTCAATTCATCCGTGATAGTCCTCTGGACCTTGTTGATGACTATTTTTACGCCCGTATAGACAACACCCAGGCAGTTTACTTTCCCGCGCTTGGTTGTCTGTATCTCTTTTGCCTTCGTTTCAATCTTATTTTTTACATCTTCCCATTTTTTCTGTTCCGTCATCAGTTTGAACTGGGTTCTTGTCAATTTTGCCATCATATCACGTTTATCCGGCGGCAGGTTGCCTCCTGATTTCTGCTGGAGGTCCTTGAGAAACAGTATGCCTTTTTTTGTCTTATCAAGCTGGTCCGCTATATTTTTCAGTTCTTCCACGGCTTTATTCATCTCTTCCCTCATTTTAGGAGTCTCACCTATGGATATTTCTGTCGGGGTCGCCATCTTGGCGCCAATTTCCTTTGCGCTAACTTCATGTGCTGCCGCTATCGTGCCTCCTACCAGCAGGCCTTTAGCTCCGGCTACAACAATCTTTTCTCCGGAAATCAGCGTGGAATGCATCGCCGCTTCGTTTACCATTATTGATTTTTCCGTCTCTACGCTTGAGTTTCTGATATATTTCGTTGTGACATCGCCGCCGGCGGTTACCTTTGATTTTACAATGCCGCCTTTTACCGTAACTTTTCCACCGCATATTAGCGTCGCCGAATCCGCCACGTCGTCTATAATTATGTCCTCGCCGGCTTTTACGGTAAATTCACCGACCGAGCCATGAACTATGACCGTACCCACAAAATCAATGTTCCCTATCGCAAGGTTTACATCGCCCTGTATCTCATATATCTCGAGAACTTCAAGTTTATTGTTCTTATATACGACCTGTCCGTCATTCGCCGCCACATACAGGTCCGGATTGCCTACCGCGGGTTCAACACCTTTGCCAAATATGAATTTAACATCATTGCCTCTGGAGGCCACAAGTTCCTTGCCCGTTACGGTCATGCCGTTGATACCGTTGGTAGGATTGTTCTTCCTGGCCAGTGCTTCGCCTTTTTTTACGTTCTGTATCGATTTTACATTTTTATAATCAACTTTGTCCGCGTCTGCAACGGTCGCGGCATCAGCCGCTGCCCGGTCTGTCTCGGCACTTGTCTGAAACAACAGTTCCAGTTTCGCGTCCTCACCATTTACCATTGATTTGCCTTCGGCTACTATATCCTCTATTGATTCAAGCAATATGGTGGAGTCTGTCCTTGCTTCCATCGCCCTGTTAACAAGCGCCTGTATCACATTCTCTTTGATGCCGAATACAACCCCGTTTTGGGTGAGCGCGTTCTTTGCGTCATCCAGCGAAACATCCTTGCCCGTCCCCTGTGGGGGGACTATCGTGAGCATTGCAGACATCTCATCGCTGTCTATTTTGACAAAAACCTGCCCGTCTTTTGCGTTAATCTGTTCATGTACAATCAGTACTTGCTGGCCTGTTGCTTCATTGACAGCGCGCTCAACCGCCTGCCAGTCTATATCTTTGCCTTTGTATGCATCTTTTTCGAGTTCTGTCTTTACAACAGACAGCTCAACCTTTTTGCCTTTTCCTTTAGGCGGAAATACCGTGAGGTATAAACCGTCCTCTTCCGCCGATATTGTTGGGTAACCGTCCATGTCAACCATAATTTCACCTCTCCCGTTCGAGTTTTCGAAACCCGCTCCTCAATTTTAAAATAAGTTTTGTATGCAGCTGGCAAACCCTTGACTCGGATAAATCCATGGCAAGACCGATTTCTTTGTAAGTAAGGCCGTCCTGGTAGTACATTTCAAGCAGGATACGTTCCTCTTTTTCCAGTTTTTCTATTATAGATGCCAACTGATTTACCGCATCCTGTTTTTCAAATGTTTCCAACGTGGTATCGGGCATTCCAATAAGGTCCTGAAAATAGAACTTTTCTCCGTCGCTGTCAAACAATTCACTGTCTATTGAAACCAGCGAAATGCC
>JAJFUW010000015.1 GCA_021372235.1 Spirochaetia bacterium | reverse complement strand
CCTGTCAAGGTCTATAAACATGAGGTGGTTGTTCTTGATAAGTACCATGTCATAAAGGCCTATCCTGTGATTGGTTGCCCCGCCGACCGCGACCGCGTATTTTTCCATTATGCGCATCATGGGAGTTGTTTTACGGGTGTCCAGTATGGTGACACCGTAGGGTTTTACCAGTTTTACGTATTCCGCGGTTGTCGTTGATACCCCGGAGAGCTGCTGCATGATGTTCAGGGAAAGCCTCTCTCCCATCAATAAAGCGCGGGCCTTGCCTTTGACGACAGCTATGATATCGCCGTTTCTAACCCTGTCGCCGTCCTTTTTCTTCATGGTGACCTTTATGCCGGGGTCGAGCTTCTGAAAAACCTTTTTAATGAGAGGCAGCCCGCAGATAATACCCTCATCCTTTGATATGAATACGCCTTTCATAACGGCTGACTGCGGTATGACTATGTCGGTCGTGACATCCCCCGGGCCTATATCTTCCTGCAGGGCCTCATTTATGAGCAAGTCTATGTGTTTTTCGTGTTGCTTTAATATGTTCATTTTCCGCTCCATGAATGTTTAGAGATAAAAGGCAAGAGACAGGAAATAAAAATAAGCCCCCCCGCCGCTTTTCCCTATACTTTTTTCAGGTCTTCGATCAAAGACATGACCGCCCTGCGTTCCGCATCCAAAGTATCAATCCTTGCCCTTTCCTCTTCTATTAATTTGGGCATTGCGTGTTTTATGAAGTTTGCGTCGTTGAGTTTCCTGTCGATGGCCGCAATCCCGCGCTCTATCTCGGCCGCCCTTTTTTCCTTGCCCGCTATGACCTTTGCAATGTCTTTTACAGCCGCGGCGTCGATTCCCACCTCGCATATAACCGAGCCCGTGCTTATAACCCGTCTTAAAATAAAACTCCCGCCGGCGGCCGTCAGTATCCTGTCCACCCTGGCAAGGGCCTTTATCACATCGGCGTAAACCGCGGGCACATGCGCCCTGTCGGCCGCCATCTTGATGTATACGTCGGCTTTGTCCGCCGGCGAAAAATCAAGTTCGCCGCGGAGGTTCCTGATAACATATATGAGCTTCATCATCTCTTCCATCTCTTTTGTATCCGACTCTTTTGCAACAAATTTGGCGTTTTGTTCCGGCCAGTTCTCCAGCATGACAGACTCTTTCCTGCCGGCAAATGGCAGGTTCTGGTATATCTCCTCCGTTAAAAACGGTATGAATGGGTGCATTATCACGGCCGAATCCTTCAATACCTTTAAGAGCACATTTTTGACCAGGTTCTTGTACTCTTCATCGCCGGGCTTTGCAAGTTCTATCTTTGATATCTCTATATACCAGTCACAAAATTCATGCCAGAAAAAATCATAAATGGCCAGCGCCGGCTCGGAAAATCGCAATTTTTCTATGCTTTCGCCCGCCCTTTTGCCCAGCGCGTTGACCCTGTCCAGTATCCATTTTTCGGGAAGCTTGAGTTTTTGATAATTCTCCGCCAGGTCCACCTCTTTGATCCCGGCAATATTGCCTATGGTGAATTTGGAAGCGTTAAAGACCTTGTTCATGAAGGAATGGTAGCCCCTGGCGCGGTCCTCGGTAAATGCTATGTAACGCGACTGCGTCTCGATGGCCGCCATGGTGAAGCGCAGAGAATCCGCCGAGAATTTTTCCATGATATCCAGCGGGTCGACCACGTTGCCTTTTGACTTTGACATCTTTTTGCCTTCGGAATCCCCGACCAGGGAGTTAATGCACACATCGTGAAAAGGCACGTCCCCCATGAATTTCAGCCCCATCATTATCATCCTGGCTATCCAAAAGAACAGTATGTCCCAGCTGGTCACAAGCACGGAGGTCGGATAGAACGTTTTCAGTTCCTTTGTTTTTTCCGGCCACCCCAGCGTCGAAAACGGCCACAGCCCCGATGAGAACCACGTGTCCAAAACATCCTCGTCCTGACGCAGTTTTGTCCCGCCGCACTTCGGGCATTTTGACGGAGCTTGTTTTGCCACTATGGTCTCTCCGCACTCACAATACCACGCCGGTATCCTGTGGCCCCACCAGAGCTGGCGCGAGATGCACCAGTCCTTTATATTGTTCATCCATTCAAAATATACCTTTTTCCACATATCCGGCGTGAACCTGACGCGCCCGTCCTCCACGGCCTTTATGGCCTCGTCAGCCAGCGGCTTTATCTTTACAAACCACTGCGCCGAAACATAAGGCTCAACTATGGTGTCACACCTGTAACAGTGGCCCACGGCGTGCTTGTGGTCGTCAATCCTGACCAGGAGGCCCTGTTCTTTGAGGGTTTCCACTATTTTCTTGCGGCATTCAAAACGGTCCATGCCGCTGTATTTTCCGGCCTTTTCGTTCATCTTACCGTTTTCATGCATTACGTTGATTATCTCCAGGCCGTGGCGCCTGCCCACCTCAAAGTCGTTCTGGTCGTGCGCCGGGGTTATTTTAACGGCTCCTGTGCCGAACGTTTTATCGACATACGGGTCCTTAATCAGCGGTATCTGCCTGCCCGTTTCAGGCAGGACCAGCATGGTGCCTTCCTTTATATTTTTATAACGTTCGTCGTCGGGGTTCACCGCGACGGCCGTGTCACCGAGCAGAGTTTCCGGCCTCGTTGTCGCCACCTGTATGAACCCGCTGCCGTCGGCATACGGATAATTAATGTGGTAAAAATGGCCGTTGATCTCCTTGTGCGTCACCTCTATGTCGGATATGGCGGTTAAGCACCTGGGACACCAGTTCACTATGTAATTGCCTCTGTATATGAGCCCGTCGTCATAAAGCCTGACAAAAACTTCCTTTACGGCGGCCGAGAGCCCCTCATCCATGGTGAAACGCTCGCGCGTCCAGTCACATGACGAGCCAAGCTTGCGCAGCTGCATCATTATGGTCTTGCCGTATTTATCCTTCCACTCCCATACGCGTTCCAGAAACTTTTCACGGCCCAGGTCTGTCCTTTTCAGGTTTTCTTTTTTTAGTTCCCTTTCAACCACGTTCTGTGTGGCAATGCCGGCGTGATCGCACCCCGGGAGCCACAGGACGTTATAACCGGTCGCCCGCTTGTACCTGGCGAGTATGTCCTGCAGGGTGTTATTCAGGGCGTGGCCCATATGCAGGGCCCCCGTCACGTTCGGGGGAGGCATAACTATTGAAAAAGCCGGTTTTGTGGATTCCGCTTCGGCGGTAAAATAACCCTTATCCGTCCAGAACCGGTACCATCTGTCTTCGATAATTTTCGGTTCGTATTTATCCACTTTGCTTCCTTTATTATAGAATTATGGCGGGCTCTTTGGCCCGCCCTTTAACAATTAAATTTATCATTTTTAATAAGGTTTGTCATTAAAAACTTTACGGTTAGATTTCACGTCTTTGTTTATTCTCCCATACTTAGTTGTCCGTTTTCCGCCCTTATCTGCCCGAATTTTATCCTGATTGGTGAGCCGGCCCTGTTCGGCAACGGGTTGTAGTCCTCAATATGAAGTTCACGATGCCCGCCGGCACCGGCATAAAACCCGCCTTTATTTTTTTTATGTTTATATATTTACATCGCCGGAGTCAGTGTCCGGTTTCAGGATTGATTCGAGCATTATGTGCCCTGCCAGCGATTTTTTCTCGGCTCCGTCGACAAGTATCCTGACGCCCCTGACCGCGGGAAAATTCAGCATGACCGTGTTCACTATCGAGTAGACCGCGTAATACTCCGAGGTGGTGCCTCCGCGGCAGTTGGAAGCGAATTCCGTGGAAAGGTCAACATACAGTATGTTATTCGGGTCCAGATATGCTTCTTTTAAGGCCGTGCCTTCCGGTAAAAATTGCCTGCAGTCCGCGGCGGATGGCCCTGCGGTGAGAAGCAGCAGCGTCTGTTTTATCCTGTTCACGGGCAGTTTCGAGGAATAAATCTCCGCTTTTACCGGCCTGTATCCGCCGGAGACGGCATCGCCGAAAAAAAGCACGACCGTATTTTTTTTCTCGCCTTCCGAATACAGTTTATACGCAGACATCGCGGAGGATATTGTCCTCTCATTCGGGTTTAATACCCCGGTCCCGGTTACAACATAATAAGCCGCGGCAAAAACCACCACGGCAATGAGAGAATAAATAAAACCGTTCCCTGCCTTTCTGTCTTTGCGGTTGTTTTCCATTACAAACCTTCCTTCAGGTAGCGGACCAGCCCCTCTTTGATATGATACATTATCCTGGAGAGCATCCTGTCGTCGCGGAGATAATTCATATCGTCGCGGTTGTTCATGTTCCCCAATTCGATTACCACCGCCGGCATGTCCGTCCCGGCCAGCGACAGGTGTGCGAGAGCGAGCGGACTGCGTTTCCCGAGAGGAAGCGTATCGTTTTTGTCCCCGCCGTCAACGGAGTTTGACTCGGGTATCAGCGTTGCCGTTAAATAACGTTCCACAAAACCCGCAAGTTTGACGCTCTCATCCAGGTGGTATAGCGGGACCGTGGACCATTCCACTGCCTGTTGCGGTTTGCCGCCGAATATTTTTTCCCCCCCGTAATAGCACAGCCTGAAACCGGAGTCGGATTCATTGACGGAATAATCGCAATGTATTGATATGTAAATGTCCGCCCTGTGGTTATTCGCCCGTCCGACGCGGTCCTCGGGAGATACCGTTGTGTCAGCGTTTCGCGTCAGTATGACCGTAACATCCTTCCCTGCTTTTTCCATCCCGGCCTTCAGATATTTCGCCGCTTTCAGCGTTATATCCTTTTCATTGATCCCTTTTACGTTCACTCCCCGGTCGCCGCCACCGTGCGCCGGGTCTATGACAACAACAACCCCCGCCGTCGTCTGCAGGTCCGTAACCGGCGGTATCGTGGACTGTGCCGCAAAAAGCGAGGCCGGCAGCAACAACAGCGCGGCTAAAAGCATATTATTCGTTTTCATTTTCAACCGCCGCCTGCTTTCTCTCATAAAAACCCATGTTCCTGAACTTCAAATATCTTTCCTCGAGCAGCCTGTCAGCCGGTATTTTCATCAGTTCCTGCAGGTTGCGGACAAGCGCCTCTTTCAGTTTGTTTGCGGTGAATTCATAATCCACGTGTGCGCCTTCCATGGGTTCATCGACGATTTCGTCGATTATTTTGATTTCCAGCAGGTCCTTTGCCGTCGGTTTGAGGGATTCTGCCGCTTCAGCAGCCTTTGACGAATCTTTGTAAAGTATGGCCGCCGCGCCCTCGAACGATATGACACTATAGGTGGCGTATTTCAGCATGAGTATCCTGTCCCCGACGCCCAGTCCCAAAGCGCCTCCGCTCCCTCCCTCGCCGATAACGGTGGCAATCACCGGGACTTTCAGGCGCGCCATTTCCAGCAGGTTGCGGGCGATGGCTTCCGCAACGCCGCGTTCCTCGCCTTCGAGCCCGGGAAAGGCCCCCGAGGTGTCTATGAAGGTCAGAACCGGCAGGCCGAATTTCTCGGCGAATTTCATCATGCGGAGCGCTTTCCTGTAGCCTTCCGGCTGTGCCATGCCAAAGTTCCTCATAAGGTTTTCCTTTGTATCCTTGCCTTTTTGCAGGCCGATTATCATGACCGGCATGCCGTCAAGTTTGGCCATACCGCCCACTACCGCCTTGTCGTCGGCAAAAGAACGGTCTCCGTGCATCTCCTGGTAGTCCGTGAATATTAGCGCCGTATAATCGAGCATCCTCGGCCTCTTCGGATGCCTCATTATCTGGACCACCTGCCACGTGGTGAGGTTCCGGTATATTTCCTCCCTCAACTTCTTTGCCCTGTCCTCGAGCGCCGTGAGTTCCTTGCCAAGCGGCATGTTCTTTTCTTTTGCGTAATTTTTCATCTGGTCTATCTGTTTGCGCAATTCGACCAGAGGTTTTTCAAACTCCATATTATACTGATACTGCTCATCTGCCATTGATGTCTCCTCGGGGGATTAAAAGTATGTTACGTAAACTACTTTGAGTATCCTGGACTGCCAGTAGCTGTCGCTGTTTAACCCGTAGCGCACCGCCAGGTCTATCTCTATGGGGTCGAAAAAGTACCCTATTCCGGCACTCAAATGGCGTGTGTCCACGCCGAATATCCCGTCAAACTCAAAACTCATGTTGAGTTCGCGCGTCACCGCAAAGGCAAGCCCTGTGCCCATGTCTATCCCCGTGCCGAAATTCGTAAAATTATTGGTATATCCCGTCAGCGATACCTGGGCAAACACCGACCCCATGGGTATCTCTTTTGTGATCGCCAGATAAACACCCCTGGCCGGGGTTGATTCATAGCCTTCGCCTTCATACCCAATGGCTATCGCCGGAACCGCGCCCTCGTCGTCGGTTATGCGTATCTTGCCGAGGACTTTGGGTATTTCAACCGCCATATCGCCCTGCCCGATAATGTTATCCGCACGCAGCGCACCGCCGAGCATTAGCCTGTCAAAAACTCCTATATACAGCCTGGTAAGAATACCTCCGGGATACATTTTAAAATCAGCCCGGAATTCCGCCCGTGCCATGGAATTTGCCGTGGGAACGTCAATCAGTTCGATGTTCCTCGCCTGCCCGGCATAGATAAAAACCGGCATTATGGCAATTATCGCTATAAAAAACATATGTTTCATCACTATACCCTCCATAAAACATGGTTATAATATATAATACTTTGCCTTTTTTGTAAAACCTTTTTAACTGTTCGCAGCGGAGTTTTTGCCTTATTTTATTGATTAATTATTGTATGGCAAATGGATGTTGCCGTTTAAACAGCTATTTTCTGTACTTTTGGCCCTGCAGTATCAATTTCCCGGCCTTTTCAATGCTTTCCTTCTCTATTAGAAGCCTGCCGGGGTTATACATGGCACCGGTAAAATACGACGATAATTTAAGCGCCCTTTCAATAATAACCGGCGGCCTTTTCCTTTTCCACGGCCGAACTTGAGATGACCAGTCAGTAAAATGCGGCAAGATAATCATCGGGGGAGGGCTATGTCTGCGGTGAACTCCGCTCTTTTCGGCATGGCTGAAAAGAGTGAAGCGATAAAGGCCGGCAAAACCGGCGCGCCTCCCGCCGCAGATACCGCCGCGCAGGAGAACATGTCCGGACTGCCCGGGATATTGACCGGACCAAATATCCAGCCAAACCGGATAAACGGAAGTATGCGAGGGATAAAAAGTACGCAAAAAAACCGGGTTCACGGCCTGGGCGGAACCGGCTTGTCCGTCAGGAACTTCTGCAGTTCCTTCGTGAACGCGTTGATGTCCTTGAACTGGCGGTAAACGCTGGCAAATCTGACATAGGCAACCTCGTCAAGTTTTGCAAGCTTCTCCATAAGCATCTCGCCCAGGATGTTTGAAGGCACCTCTTTTTCCATTCTGGAATACAACTGCTTCTCAATATCATCGATAACCTCGTACAGGCTCTCCACCGATATGGGCCTTTTCTCGCAGGCTTTGGTCAGCCCCGAGAGTATCTTGTTTCTGTCAAAAGCCTCGCGTCTGCCGTCCTTTTTTATGACAAGTGGCAGGGCATGCTCAACCTGTTCATATGTGGTAAAACGCTTTGAACATTTCAGACACTCCCTCCTGCGCCTGATGGCTTCCCCGTCCCTGCTCTCCCTCGAATCCACAACCTTGTCTTTTTTATGTCCGCAATAGGGGCATTTCATTTCCCTGCCTTCTTTCCGGCTTCATCCAGGGCGGCCCGCGTCCCCGGGTCCGAAGGGTCTATGTTATAAGCCTTTTCAAAGGCGGCGGTTGCTTCGGCATATTTTTTCATCATCATTTTCAGACGCCCGAGGTTCAGCCAGCCTTCTTTATAATCGGGTTTCACAGCCACCACTTTCTCAAACATGCCGGCAGCCTGTTCAAACCTGTTCAGGTTGACGTACAAAATGGCGAGGTTGCTGTAAGTCGACAGTTCCGTTGTCCGGTCCCTGAACCACTGCTTGTTGTCAATCGCCCTCTCATAATAGTAAACAGCCCTGTTCGCGTACTCCCTGCCCATGAGCATGTATATGTATCCGAGATAACTGTTGGGCACCGCAAACGACGGGTATAACTCCGCATAGCGGCTGCACAACTCCGCGGCTTTCTGCAACTCTTTCCTGTTTATATAAACAGTCGCCAGGTCCAGCCCGAAATAGGCGTTGTTCGGGTCCCTTTCAATGGCTTTGTTGTAATTTAATATGGCATCCTCGTACTTTGACGTATCCATGCCCGACTCTCCGTAAAACCTGTATACCCTGGCCAAATTGTTGTAATTGTATCCGTTCATGGGATTCATCCGCAGGGTTCTGGAGTGAATGTTAAGCGCCGCGTTTATGTAATTAAGCCTGCGCTGCGGGTCCTGCTCTTTTCTCATCATTTTTTCATAAGCTATGCCGTATTTTACCCAGTAAATCTCTGAATTTGGGTTAAACTCCACCGCTTTTGCGTAATAAGATACCGCCAGATCATCACGGTCGGAGGCCGCGCCGATGTTCCCCACCTTGTAGAACATATCAGCCACCCACACGCGTGCTGTCAATACCTGCAGTGTCAGCATGGACGCGATTATCACCCCTGCCGTCAGCCCGAAATTACGTCCAAGCAATGCCGGGACAGCCGCCGAGTAAGTCTTTTTCGGGACGCTGTCCATCGCGATTACAAGTCCGATTGCCAAATAGAACATCATGCCGTAGGCGAGCACCGTATAGTTGAACAGCCCCTGGATTATGTATCCCAGGGCCCCCATGAAAACCCCGAACACCAGGTACCTGCGCGTGATGTTCCTCTCACCGAATATAAGGTTGAATGATTTTTTGAAAAAAGCCGTGAACATCAAAAGATACATGGACATGCCCACTATGCCCTGCGTCGCCAGTACCTGCAGGAATATATTGTGGGTCTTCTCCGGGGTCCCGTTCCATTCCAACTGCCAGTATATCGGGAAACGGTAATACGGAAACATGACCTGAAAAGTATCGAGTCCGGTCCCCAAAACCGGATAATCTCGGTACATCATCAGCGCGCTTTTCCATATATATACCCTGGGCGTCATCGTAATGCCGTTCATGGAAAAGAGCGATTTTGACCTGTCCCAGAGCATTACGAACGCTTCCTGTACCTTTGGTATAAACATGGATGCAACCAGCATGAGTCCCAGAACTATGAACCACGGTTTGTTCTTTGAAAAAAGCTGGTTTTCTTCCTTAGATGCGTCTATCACCGTGTAAACTATAATCAATCCTATGGTTACCAAAAGGCTCAAAAATCCGGCCCTTGACTTGGTAAGGAACACAACTACTACGGTCATGACCAGCACCATCAAAACCAGTAACTTATCCCCGTACGGCAGTGTCTTTTTTCCCAGTATTATCCCCAGTAATATCAGCGCCGCCTCCGCGGCAAACCCGATAAACACCCCTCCGGGTCCGATATGGCCGGTCAGCGCAAAAGTAAAAAGCACGAACGGAAGTATTATGGCCGTAAAGATGGAAGTCAGCCTGAGTGTGGTTGATGATTCCTTACGTGTTATAAAGAACAGGATAAAAAGTATCGGGGCTGTCTCCACCAGGTAGGCCGCAAGAAAGTTCGGGTTACCCAGGGTTGAAAAAAACCTGTCCGGACTGTAAGTCTCCGGGTTCCACATGACAAAATCCCAGCCGAAATTTTGGGCAAGCCCGTATCCGGTTATTGTCAGTGTCGTGAACATGATAAGGGTTATTATCTTGTTGATGGAGGCGGATGTGCGGACACTGTTCACCAAAATATAATAAAAAACCGTGTAGTAGGCCATGGTGATAATGCCTTCAAAATCTTCGTACACTCCGAACACGGAAAGGTACATATTTCTGGTCACAAGCGTCGTTATGATGCACGCCGCAAAATATCCCAGTATGGGGAAATCCAGGTCCGTCCTTATGAGTTCAATCTTGTTTTGTTTCAGCGATGTGATAAGGAACATGGCCGCAGCAAGGAGTATGAAAAATTTGAATACAAACATCTTGTTAAGTTCAAAGACATCGTTGGTTCTTGTAAAAAAAATTATCGGAACCAGAACTACTATGCTAAAAAGAGAAAGTTCTATTGTTTTGTCGGCAAAACGTTTGAATTCCATGACTTCCTTTCCTTATAACGGCTCAATATGCCGTGTAATGTATGCCTCTGATTTCGCACAATATCTGTTTTGTCCGCAACCCGCCGGGGGCTTCAATTCCGTTATCCTGCGGAATCAAATGCCCGCCATCCTGCTCTTTGAGCATCCTCGCGCACATGCTGTGACAGACTGCATCAGCCGGCGCTATCGAATCCGGGTTGTCCGTTATTGAACAGTAATTTCCTTCCTGATAGGCCCGCCGTATTTTGAAGCCGCAACCGGGACAGGCACATCCATTATGCCGGCGCCCGTCATAAGTCCGGTGATTGTAAACCACCGGCCCCGCGGCCTCACAGTGTCATAGTACGAACTTGTCCGTGGTCCGTTTCAGTTTCGCCGCTATTTCATTAAGTTCATCGATTGTTTCCTTAATTTCCTTTTTCATCCCTTTTTCCCTGCCCGTGACCTCTTTGAGCCTCAAAGCCAGACCCGATAGTTGTTCGGTAATCTTCTTGTCCTCGCTGACTATTTCCCCGATTCCGGCTATCATGTTGTTAAGAGTCCGGGCCAGGTCCTGGATGTCATCTGCCTTCCTGAACCGCACACGGACGCTTAAGTTTCCTTTTGCCAGTTCGTCGGCGACCCGCTCCACGCGATAAAGCGGGCCCGCGACCTTATGCGAGAGTATTATGCCCGCTATCACAAACAAAACGCTCAGGAGTAATACCGGTACTATGAGCAATTCGCCCGTCTGTATAAATATATCACCCAGTTTTTTTGACGCCTCGGGCACAAAAAAGAACTCGTCTATTACCCTGTTCCATATCACGT
>JAJFUW010000230.1 GCA_021372235.1 Spirochaetia bacterium | reverse complement strand
GGCAGGGCTTCAACCAGCCTTACGCTTTCCATAAATGCCTATGCGCAGCATTTGGTTACGGCTACCATATACAATCCTGATGATGTAAAAACTTCCGCCGTCATTACATCAGTCCCTGTTATAACGCTGAACATAACACTGCCGGCCACATCAACATCCAATACACAGGTGGAGGCGGTAGTCAGGGTAAAGGACGCTTATGGAGTAACCATGCCATGGTATACCGGAACGGTTACGTTTACCTCAAATGATACATTTGCTGTTCTGCCGGGAAGTTATACTTTTAGTTCGTCGGATTACGGGCTAAAGACTTTTCATGTGACTTTTAAAACTCCGGGTTCAATGAATCTAAGCGTAACGGATTCGGTAAATCCGTCCATAACAGGCAGCACATCAATAGTGGTTTACGCACAGCCTACTGCAACCGCAACAGTAACTCCAACAAAGACCATGACTTTGACAAAAACTGCGACCGCCACATTTACGGTTACTCAGACAATAACGCAGACATGGACTGATTCGCCGACATTAACACCGACGGAAACACCAACTTTTACGGTTACTCCGACGTCTACACAGACGGTAACACAGACGATAACACAAACGGTAACACAAACGGCAACGCAAACAGTAACGCAGACCATTACTCAGACCGTGACGCAGACGGATACGATAACAAAGACTTTTACAATAACGGAGACCTTCACCATATCAAAGACACATACGGTATCGCCGACCTCAACGCACACGCCTACCATAACCGAGACATGGACATCGTCGCCGACTTATACCAATACACTGACAGTAACGGAAACACTGACATCCACGGATACAGATACCGTCACCTGTACTGTGACTGTTACACAGACGTCCAGCGCTACTCCGAGCCGGACGGACACGTCAACCTCAACCGTGACATCCACAGCCTCTTTGACACCGACTGACACGTATAGTTCCACGGATACTTCCACCCCGACTATTACACTTACTCAGACGCAGACGCCTACCCGTACAGCCACGCCGACTAATTCCGGTACGGCTACGGGAACAAATACGGCGACATACACATCGACCTGCACCGGAACGCAGACTTTTACAATAACGGCCACATTTACGGTTACGAGAACGGCAACGGTGACACCGACGGCCACTCAAACGCCCACGATATCTTATAAGGAAGCGGACCGTGGAAAAAGTTATGTATACCCGCAGCCCGCGGACAAAACTGTTAATATTGTTTACAGGCTTGACGAAGCTGCCGATGTAAAAATATTCGTCTATAATCGAGCGGGCATGCAGGTGGCGGATTTGAGCGGTACAGGGTCGGCCGGTGGATATAACATGGCGGTATTGGATACCGGCAAGTTTGCGCCGGGCGTATATTACTACATAATAACCGCAAAGAACGGTTCAGGCACACAAACAAGGTTTGACATCAATAAATTCCTCATATCGAGGCAAAAATGAAGCGGCTGTTATTGGACGTGACAGCTGCGGGTTTAGCCGCCGTATTTTGCGCGGCGGCAACGGCCGGAGTAAATGAGAGCGCGGGCATAATTTTTCCGGGTATGTCAACCGGGGCCGGAGCAAGGGCCGCGGCTATGGCGGGTGCGTTTACGGCTGTGGCGGATGACGCCGGAGCGGCCGGATGGAACCCGGCAGGGCTTCCTTACATGATAAACGCCGAAATCGGGATATCCTACGACAAATGGCTCATGGACTCGTACCAGTCGCGGTTTGTGGCGGCAATCCCGTCCGGGCCGGGAACCATAGGTGCGGATATTTTCTACGCCGATTCCGGAGTTTTTGACCTGATGAATGATGCGGGACAGGCAACGGGCGGGACGGTGAGGCATTTTTCGCTGGCGGCGCTTGCCGGATACGGGATGAAGTTCGGTTCATCGTTTTCCGCGGGGCTTACAGCCAGGTTCCTGATGCAGAGCGCGGGCAGCGCGTCAGATAACGGTTTCTCGGCCGACGCCGGAGCCCTATACAGGCAGGGCTCGTTTTCCGCAGGGTTAACCGTGCAGAACCTGGGCGCCGCCGGGGATTATTCGCTGCCGCTGTCCGTCAGGGCTGGGGCGGCGTATTACATACTCAATATAAAGGAACACAGGATACTGTTGTCTGCCGATGCGGGTTATATCACGCGCGACGGCCCGTTACTTTGTACCGGGCTGGAGTACAGCCTCGGGGAGATGCTGAACTTGAGGGCCGGTTACAGGTTCGGGTTCGCGGCAAATGAGGCTGGAGCCGCGGGCGGGTTTACCGCCGGAGCGGGGTTCAACGCCGGCAGTTTTGGCATAGATTACGGTTTTGTTCCTTTTGGGGATCTGGGGATGACGCACAGCGTCATGCTGGGTTACAGTTTCACACCGTCTTTTGCGGCAGAGGACAAAAGCGTGGCGGGCAAAAAACCTGCGGTCGGCGCGATAAAAAAGGGCGCTAATGAGCTGTTTGACGAGGGACTGGAATTTGAGAGGGCGGGCAAACTCGAGGAAGCAGAACAGAAATACAGGCAGGCTTTGCTGAAAAACAAGAATAACACCGAAGCCCTAAAACGCCTCGGTTCTGTGCTGTTCAAAATAGGCAGGGAGGGCGATGCGATAGAGGTATTTGAAACATACCTGCGCTTAAAGCCGGACGACAGGGCCGTTTCCAAATGGCTCGAAAAACAAAAACAGAAATGGGAAAGCAACTGGTAAAAACACCAAAATTTTTTACTTGCATTATCGTGGAAAATATATAGAATAGTAGCCTGCCACTAAAATGTTTTTTAAAGTGGGTGATTAGCTCAGTGGTAGAGCAGTTGACTCTTAATCAATTGGCCGTGGGTTCGACTCCCACATCACCCACCATTTTTCCACCTGAAGGTGGGAAAATGGCCGAGAATCGAGAAAACGATAATCTATAAATAAGGCAGGAACAGACTCCGGCGCAAGAAGGCGAAAGCCGGCGGCCGATGTTTAATCCACTGTTATCGAACGGGCGGCGAGCGGAAAACAGCCCATAAATGTCCCTGCAATCCCCGAAAACCGGGCATCACATCATAAAATTTTTACGGCTTTCATGTATTTAGCCCCATGAATTGTGCATTATACAGTTCATAATAAAATCCCCTGCGCTCCAAAAGGTCGATGTGCGACCCCTTTTCGACGATCCTGCCCCCGTTCATGACAAGTATGGTCCCGGCGTC
>JAJFUW010000222.1 GCA_021372235.1 Spirochaetia bacterium | reverse complement strand
CTCTGTTCAACAAACCTCTCTTGTAGCCGCGCCCCCTGCGGTCGCGCCGGGGTCCTTCACTTCCGCGACCATGAAGGTCGCGGCTACAAAAACTGCTACTTTAATCCAGCCACAATCATCATACGGCCGGTCTTGCCCTTGTCCCTTCTATGGGAAAAGAACAACTCCGGGTTGCATGACGTGCACAACTTCAATGTGTGGATGTTTTTACTTTTTAACCCTTCTTTTAGCAGCAGGTTCGTGTTTCCTTTCCACATATCCATGTAAACCGACTTGCCGCGTTTCGTAAATATGTTACTAAAAACAGCCTGCTTTTTCAATTTAATAACCTCGGCCCCTACCTCGAAACAGCACGGGCCTATGGCCATGGACATCGCAGCTATAATGTCGGAAGATTTTGAGCCGAACTCCTTTTTCATTTTACGCACGGCCCTTACCAGTATCCTGTTTGCAACGCCGCGCCAGCCCGAGTGCACGGACGCCACAACCATGTTGACGGGGTCGACAAGCACGGTCCCGATGCAGTCTGCCACGCGCACGGCAACGGACGAACCATAAACCGCAGTGATTAGCCCGTCAGCCTCATACGGTGCGGGTGATGTTTTATCCGTGATAACCTCAACAACATTGCCATGAATCTGCCTCACAGCAGTCGCATAATCAATACCCAGTGCGCGTTCCGCGAGTTCCATATTGCGCTCTATCAGTTCCTGTTTGTCATCGGTTTGCGCGCCTATATTGAGCGAGTCATAAGGTTTTTTGGATACGCCGCCGGTGCGGCAGATAAAGGCATGGACCGTGCCGTGTATCTTTGATATAGCGTCGCAGGTAAAGTATTGTATTTTACCTTTTTTATGCAGAGTAAAACCTTTTGGTGTTTTCATACGGGTATTATACGGGATTTTTTTCGTTTAAACAACTGGTGTTACAGGCGGACTGTTCCAGGTTCCAAAAGACTAAAGCCTGCGGCTGCATAGGGCTAATCAACAAACCGCAGTTGTAGGCGCGACCTTCATGGTCGCGCAGGGGCGAAATTTCTAGTCAACTGCCCCTCGGGCCGGCACGCAGGCCGGTCCCTACGGGAGCAATTTCAATAAACAATACCAATAGGGCCCACCCTATGTAGTGACCGGACGGGCATTTGTTTTGCTTTTGTATTTGGCATTCCTGTCTGTTTTAATAATTCCTCAGGACCATCCCCAGGTTCACAAGCCAGAACAGCGCCGGGGTCTGGTGAGGGCCCTCGTTCAGCGTGTAAATCACGGCCGTGTCAACCTTCCATTTTTTATTGCTGTATGTCATACCAAGCGATGTATTATACTCATACCTGCTCCATGTACTTTCATCCGAACCGACAACAGACTCCAATTCATTCATGGGCTGATCAATAAAAAATCCGCCCCTGATGGCAATCCCGCGGCCCGCGGCCAATTCGGCGCCGATATTGTACTCCCTCTTTAACCGTGACACAGGCCCATAAATGGCCGCCATCATAGTACCCGACACAAAATTCTCCGGTTCAAATATGTTCTTAACATCAGCAGCCAGGATAAATTTATCCGTAAATTTATAACTTATTCCGGCGCTTACATTAAAATCGGGTTCATTGTTCACGCTTCCGATATACATAAAATCATCCCACAGTACATCCCCGCCGTCCCCGAGATGTTTCCCATTCACTACGACACCGATGCATAACTGATTCCCGATGTGGTATTGAAACCCGGCGTTATAGGTCAGCCTGTTGTAATTGTTGAAATCCATATTATATTCCGGGGAAAGATACAGGTACCTCATAGATATCCCGCCGCTTAACGGGTAATCCGGTTTGAACGCATAGGCCATCTTTATCTCAAACTGCTGGGTATAGTTATCGTACGCCAATCCGGAGAGGCTGTCATGCAGCCCGTAGCCGGAATATCTGATGCTCATACCGAAATTCCTCATGGCAAAGGTAAGGCTGTTCAGGATATTCAGATATCCATATTTTAACCCGTCTTCCACGGCGCTTTTTTCATAATATTCAAAACCGGTTGATAATGTCCTCTCCTGCATCCGCTCAAGCCCCGCGGGGTTGTAAAAAATAGAGTTTTCGTCCCCTTCGACGGCAATGAACGCCCTTCCCATTCCCGCGGGCCTTGCGCCTTCGTAGAGGAACGGAATCTTGGCGTGGAGAGGTATGGCCGACAGAAACAGCAGGAATAACAGGAGCAGTTTTTTCAAAGCGTCCCCCTTTTTTCAACCTTGACTGCCGCGGCTGTAAAGGCCGCGGCTGCATATTCAGAACCGGGTCAATAACAGAGCCCTTGGACAGCGCGGGAGCGCTGTCCCTGCGGTATTTTGCCGTTATTATCAGTTTTTCCATTACAACGTTCCATCTTACCGTTATTGTCCGTTTTTCCATTACGTTCCGTTTTGCCGTTATTATTAATTATTCATTTAATTAATAATTTTACTTGATCTTATCCAGGTACTGTTTTATCCCCGCCGCTATGCCCGCGGCCACTTTGTCCTTAAAGGTGTACTCCTTCATGCGCGCCTCTTCCTTCCCGTTGGAGATGAACGCTATCTCCACCAGCACCGACGGCATATTGGTGTTCGCCAGCACGTAGAACGGCGCGCGCTCCGTGGGTTCCCATTTCAATTTCAGTTCTTTCGTGACATTGTGCTGTATGTTTCCCGCCGCCTCTATGGAGAGGTATTCGTACGCGCTTTTGCGCAGGTCGTTCAACAGGAACTCAAAGGCCCCCACTTCCTTGTTCTCGTACTTGGCGGCTGCCGCAGCTTCCTTTGACGATGCTACCCTGCTGTAGATATAAGTCCTGGTACCCGACGCGCGCGTGTTGCGGGATGAATTGCAGTGTATGGATACAAAAAGGTCCGCTTTCCTGCTGTTCGCTAAGACAGCCCTGTTTTTGAGCGTCACAAAATTGTCCGTGTCCCTGGTTAGCACCACGTCAACAGGCTGGCCTTCCAGGTAAGCCTTTACCCTCTGTGCGACGGTCAAAACAACGTCTTTTTCCTGCAGGCCTGTCGCGCCTATCGCGCCCGGGTCCCTGCCGCCGTGGCCCGGATCTATGACGATGAGTTTTCTGGAGGAGAATTTTTTTATGGCCCTGGTTTCAACAATCACCGGCTCCTGTTGCGCCTGTTCTATAACGGGCGTATCGGCCGGTTTTACGGTTTCTTTCACTGGCGTGGGTCTTATGGTCGGGGTGGCTGTGTCCGCCTGTTTCACGTAATATGGCTCCGGTGTTTCCGTGGCCGGCGCTGCGAGCCCCGGCGTTGCTTCTTTTGCGGCGATAAGTTTTATCTCCCGTACGGTAAGTTCTGTTATGAATAATTTGCCCTGATCCGTATAAGGCACGGCGTCAATTTTTGCAAGCGCGCCCGTGGCAGAGACCACGAACGGATAGTTGAGTATTACCCTTGCCTCGCCGGAGTTCCCCCTGACGACAGCCGTGATGGTTTCCCGGTTATATTCGATAGTGAAGCCTTCCTTTTTCAGAACGGCGATATCAACATATACGGGGGCGCTCTGTGCGGCAAAAACAGCCGCTGCGAGGGATAGCATTACCGCTGCCAGCAGAACTTTTTTCATTTTTTCTCCATGCTTAAACTTTGAGCAAAAACATCCGCTTTTCGGGTTTTCCCGGTGTTCCATAAACCGCTAGTTCGGCAGCCTCTGGAAAGTCGGGATGTCCACGTTTGCGTAATTATCTTCCACCATCTGTTTTATCCCGAGCCCCAGCATCTTGGTCGCTATCTCGACCTTTTCCGGCATTATCGGCTCGTTGTTCTCTCCGTGCCTGATGCCCGAAATCAGCACCACCACGGATATCTCGTCCGCAGCGCTTCCGTCACACACTATCCCGTACTTTACCGAGGCTTCCCTCCCGGTGAGCTTTTTGATGTTGTCTATCTCCTTGAGTTCCGACAGGGTTATGTTGCCCACAAAGTTTATCAGCATGTCCTTTGCGCCGTTCAAATCCATATCCCCTATGAACGGATTTTTGAGTGCCTTGTCAAAAGCCTTTTTCGCGCGGTCAGTGCCGCTGGCAACGCCTATGCCTATGTATGTGTCGCCCTTCTGTTTCAGCGTGGCCTTGACGTCCTCAAAATCGATGTTCTGCAGGCCGGTCTTTGATATCATGGTGACTATGCCGTTTATTATCTCTATCATCTTTTTGTTGACTTCCTTGTACGCCTCGGGCACGGTCATCTGCCTGTCGCACACTTCGAACATTTTGTCGTTTGAGATGGTTATTATGGAGTTGACCTTTTCCTTTAAGCGGGCCATGGAGTCTTCCACTATCCTGCGTTTGCGCGGGTTTTCCAGTTCTGTCCTGGTCGGCGTTATAACCACGCCCACCGTCAGTATGTCCAGGCCGCGGGCTATGTCGGCGATGACAGGCGCGGCTCCCGAGCCCGTGCCTCCGCCCAATCCGCATGTGATAAACAGCATGTCGGTGCCGCGCAGTTTGGTCTCGATAAGTTCCCTGTCCTCTTCTGCAGCCTTTTCGCCCTTTTCCGGGTCCGAACCGGCGCCGCCGCCCCTGGTGAGTTTGTTGCCAATCTGCAGTTTTTCGTTGGCGTTAATACGGTTGATGGACTGCAAGTCGGTGTTGGCGGCTATGAGTTCGGCGTCTTTCACTCCTATCTCGCTCATATCGTTGATGATGTTACAGCCGCAGCCTCCGACGCCTATTACCTTGATTTTTATACCCGCGCTTTCGCCTTTTTCCGTCTCGCCGTACTCAAACTTCAGTCCGTTTTCCTTTTCTTCCATGCTCCCGCCTCCTTATATTTTATCAACTATATTTTTTTTTATCCACGCTATTGCGCTTTCCATGAAGCCCTTTTCGTTTCCGCCCAGGAAAATGTTGTTGGTCTTTGATTCCCGCATGTAGTACTCTATGAGCCCTATGACCGTCGCATACTCCGGCGTCGAGACTATATCATAAAGCCCCACGACCTTTTCTTTCAGCGGCGACCCTATCCTGACCCTGACCCCGAGTTCTTCCCGGAAAGCCCTGTCTATACCCTTTAAAAGCGAGGTCCCGCCGGTCAGCACTATCCCGCCGGCGTACATACTTTTTTCTATCCCCTCTTTTTTGAGTTCTTCCTCCACGAACTTTATGAGTTCCCGGACGCGCGGCTGGATGAATTTCGCTATCATCCTGCGTTCGACTTTTTCCACCCTGTTCGAACCCATATCCGGCACGTCTATGTATTCCTCGGCCGCCGGATTGCCGAACACTCCCGCCTCTGCCGCGGCTTCCGGATTCTCGCTCTCCAGCAACCCGTACTTTTTCTTTATCTCTTCGGCCGTGGCCTTTGGCGTCTGCAGTCCCTGCACCAGATCGTTGGTGATGAAAACGCCGCCGACCGGTATGACCTTTACGAACCTGAGCGCCTTGCGGTAGTATATGGCCATGTCCGTGGTGCCGCCGCCTATGTCAATGAGCAGCACACCTACGTCTTTTTCATCCGGGTATAGCACCGCGCACGATGAAGCGATGCCCTGCAGTATGACGTCCTCACAGGAGAGACCCGCGTTCTGTATGACTTTGCGCACGTTCTCTATTGCCGTTATCGCTCCGGTCACCGCATAGGCGTCAACCTCGAGTTTGAGTCCCGTCATCCCGAGCGGATCCTCTATCTCATCCTGCCCGTCGACTATATACTGTATGGGCAGGATATGCATTATCTCCCTGTCCTGGGAGATGCGCACGCTGGTCGCGCCCTCCATAGCCCTGTCCTTGTCCGATTCCTCTATCATCTTCTGTTTGGTATGGGAAAGCGTTGTCTCGCCGTGGCCTTTAATGCCCATGATGTGTTTGCCCGATACCGAAGTCAGTACTCCTTCCACGCGTACCTTTGCCATCTCCTCGGCCTTTGAGACCGATTTGCGTATGGCGTCGGTGGTGGCCGCGATGTTGTTTATCGCGCCCTTTGACACGCCCGCGTTCTCGTGCCAGCCAACTCCCATGATGTTTATCTCTTCGCTGTTAATCTCCGCTATAACCGTACACACCTTTGTGGTACCTATGTCGACCGCGGCTATGATACTGCTCTCGCCCTGTTCCATTTAACGGCTCCTTTTGCCTATTTAATTACGGCCCGATTTTTGTAGCGCAGGTCCATTGTAGTGAACCTTTTGCCGAGTTCTTCCAGTTTTTCCCGGGCCGCGATATAGTTATCCAGCTTTTCCCTTGTTATGGAATCGCCGAATATTATCTTTTCTCCTTCGGTCTTTAACATGTACATATTGTCCGGGTCGCGCAGGCAAACCTCGGAAATACCCTCGAGGCACTCGTCGCCGATAGAGAGCGCCTGTTTTAATGCCTTTAAGTGTGCCGGCCTGTCCTCTTCGGTCTTTATCCCTGTCAAAAACGGGTAATCCGCGTTGCCCAGGCTCTCGGCCACCATCTCTATTTTTCCCGATGTATAGACCCTGTAATAATTTCCCGCGCTTATGAGGTATTTCTGTGAGGCAAAAAATCCGGGATTAAAGGAATTTTTCGCCGTTTCCCTCTTTTTCACGACAGCCGGTTTTTCCTTTTCCGGCGCCGGGGCCTCATGCCTGGCTGCTGCCACGATACGTGTCCTGTGGTGCCAGGCTGTTTTCGCCGTGGCGGCTATATAGCGCGCTATCTGGCCGGCGGCAACGGAAAACAGCACAAGCAGTACGCCTATATAAGCGAGCTTTTTGAGCGCCCGGGAAACCTTTTTCCCGCCGCGCATGACGGGAAAACCCGCTGCCGCGGGCGAGGCAGCCCTCGTCTGTTTGACAACGTAGCCGAAACGGCTCCTTTTTTTTTGGAACACTTTAACCTCTCTTCAATGCGTTTTCCAGTAAATAAACCAGCAGTTCGTAGAAACTTATACCTGCCTTTTTCGCCGACTCGGGAAAAAGCGACAGCGACGTCATACCCGGCAAAGTGTTGACCTCCAGCACGTACGCCTTGCCGTTCTTTATTATCATGTCTATCCTGGAATAGTCCCTGCATCCCAGCAATTTGTGTACCTTTAACGCCGTCGCCTCCGCCAGTTTTGTCTCGGCCTTGCTAATCCCGGCCGGTATTATGTGGTCGGACATGCCGGCTGTGTATTTTGCCTCATAGTCATAAAACTCGTTCTTTGGGCTTATCTCTATTATCGGAAGCACGCGCTCCCCCATGACCGGCACCGATATCTCGACGCCCTTTATAAAATCCTCGACAAGTACGTTTACGCAGAGTCTTTTGACCGTGCTGAACCGTTTTAGAGCCTCTGCCCTGCTCTTTACTATGTAGACCCCGGCGGAGGAACCCTCTGCCTCGGGTTTCAATACAACCGGGTATTTCAGTTTGAGCGCCTTGAACTCCCTGATATTGCCGGCCGCGTGCCACCCCGGGGTCGTTATGCCGTGGTTCCTCATTATCTCTTTTGCCATTATTTTGTTCATACACATGGCCGAGGCCAACACTCCGCTGCCCTGGTGCGGGATGTTTAAAAATTCAAGTATGCCCTGCATTATGCCGTCTTCGGCGTAAGTGCCGTGGAGGGCGTTTATCACCACGTCCGGCTTGGCTTTTATCAGTTGTTCAAGCGAGCGGCTGTTTATGTCAATGGGTATCACGGTATGGCCGTGGGCCTGCAGTTCCTTTACTATCGACTCTCCCGAATGAAGCGAGACTTCGCGTTCGGAGGATAGGCCTCCCATCAGAACTCCGATACGCAGCTTTTTCAGGTCTTTTTTCATGATACATCTCCTGCTGTTGTTTTATCACTTCTATCGTTCATTATTAATTAAACGCGGTTACTTAACGATACGAACCTCTTCCCGAAGTTTTACCCCGGATTTTTTATATACCGCCTTTTTAACCATTTCCGACAATTTCATGACGTCTTTAAAAGTCGCCTTGCCCGTATTAATAAGGAAGTTGCCGTGCATCTGCGATACCATGGCCCCGCCGCACTTTAAACCCTTTAACCCGGCCTCTTCTATCAGCCTGCCCGCCGGTTTGTCCTGCGGATTTTTGAAGAAACTGCCCGCGCAGGCCGCCCTCCACGGATGCCTGGAATGGCGCATCTTTATGATATCAGCCATTTCTTTGCGTATTGCGGCAGGGACCCTTTTTTTTCCCTTTAACTCCGCCGCCAGTATTATCATGCCGTTGTCCTGGAATATCGAATGCCTGTACGAGAATGCTTTTTCCGGATTTATCACTACGCCGGGCCTCCCCGCCTCGTCCATCACGTAGATTGCGGTTACACCCGCTCCTATTCCCTTACCAAAAGCGCCCGCGTTCATGTAGACCGCGCCGCCCAGTGTGCCCGGGATGCCCGAGAGGAACTCAAATCCGCCGATGCCGTTTTTGGCGCAGAGACTCAGAAACGTCCCGTTTGAAACTGCCGCTCCAGCGCGCACTATCGTGCCTTTGTACACCGCATCCTCAAACTCGCCCTTCAGCCTTATGAACACCATCTTTATTATGCCGTCCGCAATCAGCACGTTCGACAGGTTGCCGGCCACAAAAGGCTTTTTACCATACTTACGGCACGCCGAGAGCACCGCGGACAATTCCTCAACCGTATTGACTGTCAGGTAACATTCAACCCTGCCGCCTATCTTGAAACTCGTGTGTTTGGCGACCGGGTAATTCTTTTTATAACTTATCCCCGCCAGCTGCAGGACTTCATAAAAATCCGATTTTACTTTGCCCATTTCTCTATCTCCGTCCTCAAGTCGCATATATTGCCGGCGCCCATCAGGAACACCATGTCACCTTTTTTAACGCTCTTGCGCAGCCTCTCGGATATCGAGGCCCAATCCTGTTCGTAATGTACGTCTTTGCAGCCCAGTTCCTTCATCTCGTCCGATATCAAAGCAGATGTGACACCCGCGATAGGCGCCTCGCGCGCCGGGTATATTTTGTCCACGATGACAGTGTCGGCCGTAGACAGGGCCCTGGCAAACTCCTTGTAAAGCCCCTGCGTCCTCGAAAAGAGATGCGGCTGGAACACGACCGTTACCCTGCCCTTTGCCATCTCCTTGCCGGTTTCCAGCACCTTTAACACTTCCATGGGGTGGTGCGCGTAGTCGTCAACCAGCGTAAAATTCTTCATCGGGTAAATATTGAAGCGTCTCTTGACGTTCTTGAACATCTTGAGTCCCCGCTTTATCACCGCCGGTTTTATTCCCGTGTCGTAAGCTATCGCGATGGCCATGAGCGAGTTCTGCACGTTATGCCTGCCCGGGATGTTCAGTTCAAACTTACCCAGGTCAACGCCGCGGTATTTCACCGAAAAGTACTGTTTGAAATCCTTTATGTGCACGCCGCCGGCGTATATGTCATTGGATCTGTCAAACCCGTAATGGACTGTCTTTACAAATATCTCGTCCTTTATCGATTTAACGTTCGGGTCGTCGCCGTTTAAGTAGGCCACCCCGTAAAAAGGCACCTTGTTGATGAAGTTCACGAACGCCTCTTTCAGCGCGTCCATCTTCTTATAGTAGTCCATGTGGTCGTTGTCTATGTTTGTGACCCCCACGATGACCGGATTTAAGTGCAAAAACGAGCCGAAAGCCTCGCACGCTTCGGCTATCACGTAACGCCCCTTGCCCGCGCGTGCGTGTATCCCTCCCGCCTTTACCACCCCGCCCACAATGTATGTCGGGTCGAGTTTCGCCTCCACAAATATTGTCGCGAGCATCGATGTTGTGGTCGTCTTGCCGTGCGAACCGGCTATTGCTATCCCGTATTTGAGCCTCATCACTTCGTCGAGCATGACCGCGCGCGGTATTACCGGTATTTTCAGTTTCCTGGCCTGCACTATTTCCGGGTTGGTCTCCGGCACCGCGTTGGAATATACAACTATGTCCGCGCCCTTCACGTTTTTGGCGTCATGGCCCAGGTATACCCTGCCGCCGATCTTTTTTATCCTCTCGGTGTTCTCGGTGACTTTAATGTCCGAACCGCTGACCCTGTATCCCATGTTTATGAAAACTTCGGCCAGGCCGTTCATTCCCGACCCGCCTATCCCGATAAAGTGCAGTTTCTGGCATTTTGTCCTTCATTTTCTCCGGTTAATATTTTTACAATCTTTGCGGCCGAGCCGCCCGTATACACGGACTTTAGCGCCCGTCTCATGCTTTTTGCCTTTTTGACATCCAGCACTTTTTTCAGCGCTCCTATTAAGTTTGCGGCCGTAAGCTCGCTGTCCTTTATCACCAGCACCGCGCCCGCCTCTTCCAGCACCCGCGCGTTTTTCATCTGGTGGTCCGCGGTCGCGTACGGGTAAGGTACCAGGACCGCAGGCATCTGCACCGCGCATATCTCCGAGAGCGTGCTCGCCCCTGCGCGAAGCACTGCCGCGTCCGCGGCCGCATATGCCAGCGCCGCGTTGTCCACATAGGCCGCCACTTTTATTTTCAACCCGCTCGCTTTCGCCGCGCGCGAGCACATGACATAATCCCGGCCGCCCGACATCCATATGAACTGCATTTTCCCCATCTCTGCCTTATGGAATTTTAATGCTTCCGCCATTGCCGCGTTTATCGAGCGTGCCGCCCTCGAGCCGGGCATTATGAGCACTGTCTTCTTGCCGGGCTTCAGGCCAAACTCCTTCAGCCCTTTTGAGCGTTCCCTGTGCAGCAGGGCGGTCCTGACCGGGTTGCCTGTCAGGCGTATTTTGCGCGCCGGGAAATATTTCATGGTTTCCGGGAACCCCGCCGTCACCACGCTGACAAAAGGCGCGAGCATCCTGTTGGCCAGTCCCGGCACCATGTTGGGTTCGTGTATCAGCGTCCGCCTGCCCATGAGTGCCGCGGTTAAAATGGCCGGAAACGCCGCAAACCCGCCCGTGCCGACCGCCGCTTCGGGCCTGAACCTCGCCACTATGACGGCCGATTCAAAGAGCGATTTTATCACAAAAAATAAGTTCACAAAATTCTTAAGCCACTTCCCGCGGTCCAGCGGCCTGGCATCCACGCCCTCGAACTTAAAACCCCGTTTTTCCACTATGTCCTTTTCCATGCCGTTCTTTGAGCCGGTAAAGAGCACCTGCGCGTTCTTGTCCCTCCTCAAAAGTTCCTCTGCCATCGCTATCGCCGGATATATGTGGCCTCCGGTCCCGCCGCACGCGAAAAGCACTTTCATCGTCTGCCGCCGTAAGCCAGGCGCGACGAGGCCAGCAACAGCCCCAGGGCGCAGCACGATACCAAAAGGGAAGAGCCTCCCGCGCTGATAAAAGGCAGCGTGGTGCCCTTTGACGGCAGCACCCCGAGCGATACGCCAATGTTTATGAAAGCCTGTATGACAAGCATGAGCGTCAATCCCGATGCCATTAGTTTGTTGAAATTATCGCGCGAGTTTATTGCTATGAACATGCCCCTCCACAGTATAACAGCAACCATTGCTATGACAAACAACGCGCCCAGCATGCCCCACTCCTCCGCTATTATCGAGAATATATAGTCCGTATGAGGCTCCGGCAGGTACAGGAACTTCTGCCGGCTGTTGGTGTAGCCCAGCCCGAAAAGCCCGCCAGAACCCACGGCTGTCAACGACTGTATTATCTGCCAGCCCGCGCCCTGCGGATCTGCCCACGGATTTAAAAATGCCAGCAGGCGCCTCATCCTGTAGGACTCAAACTTGATAAGAAACGCCACCCCGGCAATGCCCGCCACAAAAAGCATGGCCGGTATCCACAACGGCAGTCCGGCTATTATCAGCAGTCCCATGTATATCAACGCTACTATGACAGCTCCGCCGAGGTCCTTTTGAAAAATCAGTCCCGCCCACACAATCGCTGTAATCGAGCCCGTGCGTATCATCTTTTTTGTCCACGGCAGGCCGTCGTCCGCGAATACTTTTGCAACGTATATCACATAGAACAGTTTCGTCATTTCAGCCGGCTGGAAAGACAATGACCCCAGGCGCAGCCAGCGCGTTGCGCCATTTACTCTGTGTCCGAGCCCCGGTATATGTACCGCGTACATCAGTACTATCGATATGACAAGCGCCGGCAGGACCCATTTTTTCATGGCGCCGGAGTCGAGTTTGTACAGCGCCCATCCCGCAGCAGTCCCGAGCATTGCCCATACGACCTGGCGTTTGAAATAAAAAGCACCGTCGCCGTGTTCGTCATAAGCCAGAACCGAGCTTGCCGAATATATCATAAGGAAGCCGAAAAGCGTCATAACAAGGCAGTTCAAAAACAGCAGGTAATCCGCCCTGTCAAATGTCTTTGTGGTCATTTACCGGCCGCCTTCTGCACATATTTTTTGAATTCATCGCCTCTGTGGGCGTAATTTTTAAAAAGGTCAAACGAGGCGCACGCCGGGGATAGCAGCAGCACGCTGATGCCTGTCACCGCGAGCCCTTTGTTCACCGCCTCTTCCATGGAGGCTGCCTTGTGTACCGCTATTTTTCCGCCGAATATCCCGGCTATTTTTTCCCTGTTCTCGCCAAGGGCTATTATGGCCTTTATGTTGGGCGTCAACGCATTGTATATCGGGGTGAAATCGGTCCCCTTTTCACGTCCGCCCAGTATGAGTGCGAGCCCTTCGCTGAAAGTGCCCATGGCCTTTAGCACCGCATCGACGTTGGTGCCCTTTGAGTCATCGTAACATTTTATACCGCGCACCTCGCCCACGAACTCTATACGGTGATGCAGCCCCTTGAATTCCTTTATGGTCTTTACTGCTTTTCCCATATCAAGCCCGATAAACTCCGCGGCCATGTAGGCGGAAAGCACGTTCTCGTAGTTGTGGCGGCCCATGAGGCTCATGCCGCGCGTGTCGAACAGTTCGTCTTTACCCGCAGCCGTCTTTTTCATGAACCTCCCTTCGTCGTAATAGTACCCGTCTATCTCCCTGTATGCCGAGAAAAATGCCTTTTTGCATCCTGCCATGGAGGTCATGATTGATGTGAACCTGTCCTCCGCGTTCAGTATCAGCAGTTCTTCCGGCCCCTGGTTTTTGAAAACTTTCGCCTTTGCCATGGCGTACTCCTGCATGTTCGCGTACCTGTCCAGGTGGTCTTCCGTTACGTTCAGTATTATCGATACCAGCGGTTTGAAATCCCTGATAGTTTCCAGCTGGAAGCTCGATATCTCTATGACTATGTACTCCGGTTTTCCCCCCCCGTTAAGCAGGTCGCAGAA
>JAJFUW010000203.1 GCA_021372235.1 Spirochaetia bacterium | reverse complement strand
AATATATTTCAGGCTGTTTTTCAAAAGACAATAGAAAAGGAATAAAAACCCGGCGAGACTGACGCATTACTTTCAAACTTAAAATTTTCTTGATCTATTTTGTTTTCCTTGATATTCTTTGTCACAGCACCATTTTTTCTTATAAAATCAAAACGGCCCGCTTGTGCGGGCCATTTTGATTTTATGGGGCTTAATACATTACTTCGGCACGTGTTTTATATCAATCCATCCCGTATTGCCGCTTGAGAGCTGTACCAGCGCGGAAACAGGCGTGCGTTTTAAAACCTTTACCTTATCCCCCGGGGCTGCCGTGTACATGGGGGCCGCATCGTCTTTCAGGTCGGGCTGGCGGCAGACCGGAATCTGCGTCCCTTCGGTGCCCGTGAGCACGACATCGTTGCCCTGCAGTACCTCTTTGACCGGGGCGGAAGAGCATGAGAAAATGAAGATGGAAAGCATGAGCAATGGGAATATTTTCCGCATGAAACACCTCGTGTTGAAATTTTACATATTTTAACAGCACGGGCGGGAAAGTCAAGGGTGGCGGAGGCTGTCCTGCCAAGAACAGGCGGTTCCACTGAGGTGTAAGACGAGCCAGAAACCAAAAGCCGGGAGGTCGAGTATCAGAGCCAGGAGCAATAGTGCATATCCCTCGTAACTCCCGCCTTTACCTTGTTCTTTCCTCAACTCATGGCTCCCGGCTTGTTTTATTCCTCAAGGGAACCGGCTGCCATTTTGCCGCATGCAGTTCTAAATTCTCCTGCTTGACAAAACCGTCTTACAACAGTATAATTATCACACAATAAGTGATATTCAGTATGTGTATTTAAAACGAGGTGTAAAATGAACATATCAACAAAGGGACGTTACGCGTTGCGGTCACTTACACACCTTGCGGATTCATACGCCAAAAGAGGGAACGCTCCGGTATCCATCAAGGATATCTCCGGCAAAGAATCGATTTCCAACAGGTACCTGGAGAATATATTTGTGGCGCTCCGCAAAGCCGGGCTTGTGACATCCATGAAGGGAGAAAAGGGCGGGTTCAAGCTCGCGATGGCCCCGGAAAAAATAACCATATTTGACATACTAAGCGCGGTGGAAAAAGGAACGGCAACCACTAAATGCGCCTCTGATTTTGATTTCTGCAATAACGCGCCGAACTGCGGTATCAGGAAGGTCTGGGTCAAACTGGACAGGATAACCGGTGATTTTCTGCGGTCCACAAGCCTGGCCGAGGTGACCGGAACACATATGCAGATGGGAAAGAAGAAAGGGGAATAAACATGGGAAACAAAATATATTATCTGGACAACAACGCCACTACAAAGACGGACCCTGCGGTTTTAGAGGCCATGCTCCCATATTTTGGGGAAGAGTACGCCAACCCGTCAGGGGTCTATTCGTTCGCACAGGGGGCAAAAAAGGCAATAGACGATGCGCGCGAGCAGGCGGCTTCATTTTTGAACGCGGACCCGAAGGAGATAGTATTCACAAGCGGAGGCACAGAGTCGGACAACATGGCCATCAAGGGCATAGCCTATGCCAACACAGATAAGGGCAGACACATCATTACATCAAAGATAGAGCACCACGCCATTTTAAATACGTGCAAATATCTTGAAAAACAGGGGTTTGAGGTTACCTATCTTCCGGTGGATAAATACGGAATAGTGGACCCGGGCGAACTGAAAAAAGCGCTCAGGAAGGACACGGTTCTCGTTTCAATAATGTATGCGAACAACGAAATCGGCACTATCCAGGATATCAGTACGCTTGCGCGCGTAACAAAGGAAGCGGGCGCATATTTTCATACGGATGCCGTGCAGGCAGCCGGCAAGACGGCCCTTGATGTAAAAGAACTCGGGATTGACATGCTGTCACTCTCCGGCCATAAGTTCCACGGCCCGAAAGGGACCGGATTACTTTATTTAAGGAAAGGCGTGAGGATACATTCTTTCATGCAGGGCGGGCACCATGAGTTCAACCGCAGGGCCGGGACGGAGAATGTACCGGGCATCGCGGGCATCGGAAAAGCCTGCGCCATCGCGGCGGCACACCTGGCGGATAATAATGACATGAAGAGGATCAAAGCCTTGAGAGATTCGCTGGAAAAGGGTATACTGGAAAAGATTCCGGATGTACAGGTCAACGGGCACCCGGGAAAAAGGGTGGATAACACGCTGAACGTCTCCGTCAGACACATAGAGGGCGAGGCCATGCTCATACACATGGATTTTGAGGGCATCTGCGCCTCATCGGGTTCGGCGTGCACGTCGGGTTCGCTTGAACCTTCCCACGTGCTTTTGGCGTGCGGCGTGGACCATGAGACCGCACACGGCTCCATCAGGTTCTCTTTCAGCAAGTACTCGTCGCAGGAGGACGTGGACAAGGTGATGGAAGTACTCCCGGGGATAACGCAAAAACTGCGCAGCATGTCCCCTATGTGGAATGAACGGAAGAAGAACAGATAAAGGCAGTTTGGAGTTTGGAGATAAAGCAGATTTCCAGGCTCCAAACTCCAAAATTTTAAATCTCGGAAGGGGAAAAAATGGACAACGCACAGTTAACGGCAAGGATAAAGGAACTGAAGGCAAAAAAGAACGCACTCATCGTCGCACACAATTACCAGGTGCCGGAAGTCCAGGATGTAGCCGATTTTACGGGAGACTCGCTGGAACTTTCGCGCAAGGCGGCTACCGCAAAAGAAGACATCATAGTATTTTGCGGGGTCAAGTTCATGGCCGAAACGGCAAAAATACTGTCGCCCGGCAAAAAGGTTCTGATCCCGCGGCCTGACGCGGGGTGCCAGATGGCAGACTGCATATCTGTCGCGGACATGGACGAGTACAAAAAGAAGTATCCGGGCGCGGCCATGGTGGGTTATGTGAATACGACGGCCGCTGTCAAGACAAGGCTTGATTACTGCGTAACATCGGCGAACGCCGTGGATATCGTAAAAAAGATCCCTGAAAAGCAGGTTGTCTTTGTGCCGGACCGCAACCTCGGGATGTGGGTGCAGAAACACGTTCCTGAAAAGGAACTCATACTACACACCGGCCGCTGCTACGTGCACCATAAGTTCAAAAAAGAGGATGTCCTGAACGCACGGGCGGCGCACCCGGAAGCAAAGATATTGGCGCATCCCGAGTGCCTGCCGGAGGTCCTGGAACTGGCCGATGAAGTGGCATCAACTGCCGGTATGTTAAAATACGTAAAGACAAGTCCGGCCAGGGAGTTCATACTCGGGACCGAGGAAGGCCACATACACAGGATGAAAAAGGAGCGCCCCGATGCCGTGTTCTATTCGCTTGGCAACGCGCAGGTGTGCTTCAACATGAAACTGACCGGACTCGGGCACGTCCTGAATTCGCTCGAAAAAGAGGTAACGGAGATAATCCTGGACGCGGAAACTATAGAACGCGCGAGGAAACCGATAGAGCGCATGATAGCAATGTAAGTGCAACTGAAAACGAAGACGATAAACATGCATTTTTCCGGCTTTTTTCAGGGGCTGATTTTAAAAATTAAACTGTAGGTTTTACATTAAAAAGGAGGCTCTATATGGCGCTCTCTTATTCTCCAAAAGTAATGGACCAATTCAAAAAGATGACGAATAACGGCAGGATAGAGGACGCTGACGGTATTGGCAAGGTCGGGAACCCTGTCTGTGGCGACGTCATGTGGATATATATAAAGGTGAAGGACAATATAATAACCGAATGTAAATTTGAGACCTTTGGGTGTGTGGCGGCTATCGCAACATCCTCGCTCGGCACGGAACTGGTTATCGGCAAGACTCTCGAAGAGGCGCTGGAAGTTACCGATAAGCGCATCATAGACCTGCTGGGAGGTTTGCCAAAGGAAAAACACCACTGTTCGGTGCTGGCGGAAGATGGGATACGGAAGGCGATAGAAGACTACCGCTCAAAACAAAAATAAAAAAATACTGTTCCAGGTTCCATGTTCCAAAATACCATTTTTGCACTCCCGGTTCTATATGTTGAAATATGGAACATGAAATTTGGAACCTGGAACTAAAAAAACAAGGAATAAAAATGGCAAAGATTTTAGCAGGCATGTCCGGAGGGGTTGATTCCACCATGGCCGCGGCGCTTTTAAAAAAGCAGGGTCATGAGGTTATCGGCATTACCCTGAAGCTATGGGACGACGCTTCCCGCTGCTGCAACGCCGCGGATATCCTGGACGCGGGGCTTGCCTGCCGCAAAATTGGCATAAGGCATTATGTGCTGAACTACAAGAAAGATTTCAAAAAATACGTGGTCGATTACTTCACGGATTCATATTTGAAAGGCATAACCCCCAACCCCTGCGTCATCTGCAATGAAGAGGTAAAATTCCGCGCGCTTTTTGAAAAGATGCGTGAACTTGATTTTGATATGGTAACCACGGGCCATTATGCCAGGATAACTGTAAAGCACGGCGTGCCGTTTTTGTGTCCCGGGCGCGACAGGACTAAATCGCAGGAGTATTTCCTTTCAAGGCTCACGGCTGAAAAACTTAAATACATCATATTTCCTCTGGGCGGACATAAAAAAAAAGATATCATTTCCATGGCAAAAGAGGCCGGCCTGTATGTCAAAAAACCCGAGAGCCAGGAGGCCTGTTTCCTGCGCAGGAACGAGACGCCCTTTGAGTTCATAAAGCGTTCGACAGGGGTGGAAAC
>JAJFUW010000193.1 GCA_021372235.1 Spirochaetia bacterium | reverse complement strand
CTATTGCAATGACAATGACAAAGTCAAGCGAGTTGCTCATTGCTCCGGAAAAACCGGCCTGATTTCTGGCCTTTTCAGCCATTATTACTGCCTCCTGTCTCAGGGTGCGGAATATAATGCCTTGCTAAAATATTATTATCCACTTTTCCCCCATTATTTTCAAGCCTTATTTTGCCTTTTGCCTGAAAAACATAGGCTAAAATCTCTGCCACAGCCTGGAAAAGTTCGGGTGGTATTTCCCATCCCGCTTCCAGTTTTACAAGAGTCCTGGCAAGCGGGGGATTTTCAACAATTATGATGCCTTTTTCCCTGGCAATTGATTTTATCTTTTCAGCCATGAGATTCATGCCTTTTGCCACTATCTTTGGCGCCTGGTCCTCGCCATCCCTGTAGCGCAACGCCACTGCCACATGCGTGGGGTTTGTTATTACCACATCGGCCGTCGGAATCTCCGATATCATCCTTGTTCTGGCCATCTCGCGCTGAATCTGGCGTATCCTCATCTTTATCATCGGGTCGCCTTCCATCTGTCTCATTTCATCCTTGATCTCCTGTTTTGACATCTTCATCTGGTCCTCGTAATCGTAACGCTGGAAAAGGTAGTCAGCGACCGCAAATACTATGAACGCAATGATGATTTTCATGCTCAAGCCGTATACCGCCGAGGCACAGAACATAAAAAGCGTATCCATGTCCATAAGCGGGGTCAAAAACATCTCGTTCATAATTTTTTTTACCACGGAGTATAATATATAACCGATTACCGCTATTTTTACGATCGCTTTTACTGTTTCAAATATCAGCCTTTTTGAAAGGAATATGCGTTTAAAACCTTTCGCCGGATTTATCCTGTCAAAGGAAGGTTTCAGAGGTTCAAAACTTAACATAAAACCGAATTGTATCACGTTTGACACTATCCCCATCAAAAAAACCACCGCCAGTATCGGCAGCAGCGTCAGGACTATCATTTTTATCACCTTCGCCATCATCTGCGGTACCGTGTTCAAATCAAGGGTAAACGTGGACACGTTTCCCCAGAAATAAATGCAGATATCCTTCATGTTGTGCATTATATAATCGCCGCCCACCTTCAGTACAATAACCGCCATCAGAACGTTTATGACGACATTTACTTCGATGGACTTTGCAACCTGGCCTTTTTTCCTGCCGTCTTCCCTCCGCTTTGGTGTTGCCTTTTCTGTTTTTCCCGGTTCAGCCATACATCACACCCTCATTGAAGCTATCAGATAATATATATCGGTCCACATATCGGTCAGCAGCGTGTTGAACATGTTTACCACGACCGGGAGCGCAATCATTACCGACGCTATGCCGACGATGATATTAAGCGGCAGCCCGACTATGAACACGTTCATTTGCGGTATTGTTCTCGCTACGAAACCGAGCGTGACATTGGTCAAAAACAGGGCCAGTGTCGCCGGTCCCGCTATTTTGAATGCCACAACGAATATCTGGTAAAATATCGAAACCAGTTTTTCAGCCGTATCCGCAGTAATACCCACCCGGAGCATGGGTGCGATACGAAACGATTCCACCACAGCCTGGAATAGCAGGTGATGGCCGTTAATTGCCATAAATATCAGCATTCCCAGTATGAACTGGAACTGACCCATTATTGACACCTGTGAATTTGAAATCGGGTCTATGACGTTCACAATGCCGAACCCCATCTGCAGGTCTATAATCTGGCCCGCCATTTGTATGGCCGCGAATATTATGTTCGATGCGTAGCCGATAATGACCCCCACTATTATCTGCTGGGCCACCAAAAATCCGTAATTTAGAGCTTCCCGCGGCATTACCATGTTTCGGTCAAGTATAGGGAAAACAATAAATGTCACGAGGAAAGCAAAACCGGCTTTTGTCATCATGGGGGTGTTACGACTGCCTAAAATCGGTGCCGTCATGAATATCGCGGTTATCCTGGCGAAAGCCAGCAGGAATATCTGGAGCTGGACAAGCCCCATATCGAGCAGTTCGAGGTACTGCATTTTGCTACATTTTCATGTATTCAGGCAGGTTTAAAAGAAGCGTGGATGTAAAATTTATCAGTAACCTGAGCATCCACGGCCCGAAGACTATGAGTGAGAATAGTATGACTACGATTTTAGGCACGAAAGTCAGCGTCATTTCCTGTATCTGGGTTACGGCCTGGAAAATGGATATGACAACTCCCACTAAAAGTGCCAGCCCCAAAAGCGGTGCGGATACGAGCAGCGTCATCAGCAACGCTTCTCTGCCGAGGTTCACAACGAATTCTACCGTCATTTGTTCACCGGCTAAAAACTTACTATGAGCGCGCGGGCAATCAGATGCCAGCCGTCAACCAATATGAAAAGCAGTATTTTAAAGGGCAGGGATATCATAACAGGCGGCAGCATCATCATGCCCATTGACATCAAAACGCTTGCCACAACCATGTCTATGATTAAAAAAGGAACATATATCAGGAAGCCTACCGTAAAAGCAGTTTTTAATTCACTGATTATGAACGCCGGTATGAGCACGGTTGTAGGCACGTCGTTCTGATTCTTGGGACGCGCCGATTTGGAAAGGAATATGAACAGGGCCAGGTCTTTTTCCCTGGTCTGTTTGAACATGAATTTACGCACCGGTTTTAAAGCCTCGTCAATTCCCTTTTCCAGGGTTATCTTTGAGTCGTTATACGGCAGCCATGCTTTGTCATATATCTCCTGGCCTACCGGCTTCATGATGAAAAAAGTCATGAATAGAGCAAGTCCGATTACAATCTGGTTCGGCGGTATCTGCTGTGATCCAAGTGCCTGCCTCAAAAACGACAGGACAATGACAATCCTGGTAAAAGATGTCATAAGCATCAGGATGGCCGGTGCCAGGGTCAATACTGTCAATAGGAGCAGTATCTGTATGGTAGCGGCCACGTCTTTTGGAGCTTTTGCCGGCGTCACGGATATACCTATATTTGGTATCTCAACCGGCGCTGCATATATAGCCGAGAATGAAAACATGCACAGCGTCATAACCGCGATTGTTATGAGAATCCTTTTAAATTTACCGGATTTCATTTCGTGTCCTTCTTTTTGAATTTATCCATCATTGATTTTATCGCCTGATTGCCCGAATCCACCAATTTTTTGCCCTGTGACACGTATACAGATTTCAACTGCCGGTCAAATCGGGATTCGGATTTGAGCCTGTATTTTGAGATATATTCATCGGCTTGCTGTTTCAATTTTTCGGCCGCCGCGGGATCGGTCACTTCGGTTATTTTCGCAATCGATTCCCCTGCCTGACCCAACAGGAGTATGGAACCGCCAAACTCGACCATATACAGGATTGTTTTCGAATCAAGGTATTCTTTGGCGAGCACTTTAACGACCGATTCGCTCCTGGCAGGGACAGATGCTTTTACATAGAAAAATTTTATGGCAAGCGTCACAAGATATATCAATCCTATGACAAACAGCAGTGAGAGTACCAGGTTGATTACGGTTGACATAAGGGTCGGTGCCGGAACGGCACGCGGCACCTGTACATCCTTTATTTCCTTTGCCAGATAGCCTTCACCCGCCGTATTTTCCTGCGGTGCCTGCCCGCTAACGACAGGCAACGCCTTGTCAACAGGCGCCGTAACCGTCCCGGCTGCGGATAAATAAACCGGGACTAAAAAAAAAATTATAAGGCTTATTGAATATTTTAAACTCATTTTTGCTTAAAGTTTCGGTATTCTGTCAGCGGGTCTGATTATGTCCGTTATCCTGATACCGAAATTCTCATCGATTACCACAACTTCGCCTTTTGCTATGTATTTCTGGTTGACGAGGATGTCAACCGGTTCTCCCGCGAGTTTGTCCAGTTCGATGACCGAACCGGGCGATAATTCGAGCACGTCACGAACCAGTTTGTCAGTCCTGCCGAGTTCGACCGTCACCTGTAGAGGCACATCAAGTACAATATCAAGACTCCTGTCATAAATATTCCCCGTCTTCTCAGCCTGTAGTTCTGTGGTAACCACATTCTGTGCCGTAGCGGCTTTCTGCATTTTGGGTCCTCCGCCGGATGTAATATCGTTAACGAAACCTTCGGCCGAAACAGCCGCTTTGGGTCCTTCTTTTATGGAATTTGCAACCCGGCCTGAAAGTGCAAGTACCAGTTTACCCGGTGCGAAATCGCCTATTGTCAGGTCTGCTTGCACCAGCACTACTTCACCGTCAATTCCCGGTACAACACCGGAGTCCATGTCTACCACGGTAACTTCACCCGGGCTGCAGAGCAATGATGTGCCTATCTGTGAGCCTATCCCGCTGACAATGGCATCAGTCACCTGGTTCGCAAGTTCAGTAACCGCCGAAAGGTGCAAATCCTCCAGAGCGGCAGGCGGATTTGATCCGTCCTGTCCTATCATGAGATCCGCCATGATGGCAGCCTGGGCTTCGGATATCAAAAGTACCACGTTGCCCATGCCATCGCCCAGTTCAACCGGTGCGACAAGATTCCTGCCCGGAGTGAAACCCGACAGAGCCCCCGCGTCAGCCTCTTCGACCTGGCTCATGGCGAGCATACAGTTCTTTCCGAGCAGTTCTGATAACATTTTCTCGCCGTTAGGTACGGCGTTTCCAAATATCTCTGTTGCGCTATTCTTTTGCGTGTCGTTGAGTGCCAAGTTAGTTACCTCCCTTATTTGGTTAAAAACTTACGTTCATATGACGTGTCTGATTTTTGTATTATCCGGGTTATCTTTACGGCTTTCTTTTTGCCTTTTGTCCCTATTTTACCGTAAAACATCGGTTTCTTTTCGACGGTGACAAGGACATCATCCTTAGCCCCTGTTTCGAGTTTTATGATGTCTCCGGCTTTCAGGTTCACTATCTGCCCCATCTTGAGGACCGCGCCGCCCAATTTTGCATAGATTGGGACCCATGTGTGCTTCACTTTATCATCAAGTATTTCCTGTGTTTCTTTTGATGATTCTTCCTTTGAAAGGGTGAACCACTGTTTCGCCGAAAGTTTGTAAAGCACCGGTTCTATTACCATGTAAGGAAGGCATATCGACATCGCTCCCACATGTTCTTTTATCTTGATTTCAAAGTTAAGGTTCAGGCACATTTCATTGGGCGCCACTATCTGCACAAACTGCGGGTTTGTCTCCCTTGCCTTGATTTCAGGTTCGAAATCGACTATCCTGTGCCAGGAGTCCTTCAGGTTAACAAAAGCTTTCTCGATTATTTTAGAAACTATAGCCTGTTCCAAATCAGTAAGTTCCCTCGGCTTTGCGATAGCTTCGCCGTGACCGCCCAGCACCCTGTCGATAATCGGGAATATTATGCTGGGGTTGATTTCAAAAACCGCCAGGCCTTTTAAAGGTTCCAGTGAGAAAACCGCCATTGATGTCGGGTTCGGTATCTTTTCGGCATATTCGCTGAATGTCAACTGTCTGACAGATGAAACCGATATTTCGGCTATCGTCCTGATATATCCGGAAAGATCCGCGCCAAAATGCCTGGCGAAACTTTCATGCATCATCTCTATGGTCCTGATCTGGTCCTTTGAAAATTTGTCAGGCCTGCGGAAATCATAAACCTTCATCTTGCCCTTTTTTCTGGAAACAGGTATAGGACTTCCGCTTACTTCGGCGGCTTCTTCTTCAGCCCCGTCTTCTTCTACGGCTCCGCCTTTTTTAGCTTTGCCGCCGTCCTTCATTCCGGCAAGCAAAGCATCCAGTTCGCCGTCGGACAGGATATCGTCAGCCATTAATCACACCCCGTTAATTATTATAAGATTTACTGTATTGCAAACGTTGTGAAATAAACCCTGTTCAACTGGCCCCTGTTGAGGACAGCATTGATTTTTTCCTTTAGTTCCTGCTTTAGCGCTTCCCTGTTCTCGGGATCCTGCAGTTGGACCGATGTTTTTGAACCCAATGACGAGATAACTATGTCTTTTATCTGTGGAAGCCTCTTCTCAACCTCTTCGGCGAGTTTCACACTGGAACCGTAATCCAACTCGAGAACGACGTTTGAGCGCAGGTAATGGCTCTCTGTCGGGTCAGCCAGGTTGACGATGAATTCTCCGAGTGTATGGATTGGTCCGAGCTCCGGTTTCTCCACTATGACTTTTTTGACCGCCGGCGTTGTTTTGGACATGATTACATAAAAAGTTGCAAACGCTGAAACAAGGCTAATCACCAAAACCACGCTGGTTAAGATGATTAACGTTCCTAACATCTTCTTGTCATCTGCTGCCATTGAAAAATACCTCCTCGTCGGTATTGTTTATATTTTTAGAAAGTCAGTGTTTCCAGGTTCTCTTTTTCAATCCGTTCTTTTATTTTGACTTCCGAAGGCAACGGCAGCTCGCGCGACTCGTTTGCCCTGTCATTTATGAGGTCCGCTTTTAGCACCACTATATCTATCCTGCGGTTCTTGGCCCTGTTGATATCATCAATGTTTGGAACAAGCGGTTTGAACTCACCATATCCGGCTGCCGAAAGCCTGTCGGGCGATATCCCGCGCCTAATGATATATTTTAACACGGATACGGCACGAGCCGTTGAAAGATCCCAGTTGTCGCTGTATTTTGATTTGATTGAAGGATTTGTTATCGGCGTATCATCAGTATGCCCCTCGATTATAATCGGGTTTGTCGTTGTCCGCAGCAGGTCAGCTATGTCGGAGAGCAGTTCCTTGGTCCTTGGTAAAAGCTCCGAACTGCCGCTGTTGAACAGAATCCTGTCGGTCATCAGGCTGATCACCAGGCCGCGTTCGTTGAAACGGACCTTTACCTCACGCTCGAGTTTTTTCTGCGACATCCATTTCTGGACACGTTCTTTTATGGTTGTCAACTGGACCTGTGATTCAGGCATTGTAACCGGTTTTGTATCAGTTCCCGCGCCTGATGACAGCACTGATACCTGCCCTGACAGGCCAAATGCCTGTCCGAGCGCCATTGCAAGAGCGCGTAATTTAGATTCGTCAACTGCAGACATTGAGTAAAGTATAACAAAGAGTGCGAAAAGCAGTGTCAACATATCCGAGTATGTAAGCAGCCATCTCATCATACCGGCGGATTCCATGCCACCATCACCTTCTAAGTTTACTTTTTTGCGTTTGCCCATTAGGCCGCTCCTCCGCCTGCCGTACCGGCTGCATCTTCAGCGCCTTCTGTTTTGACCGCCTGTTCCTTGGGTGAAAGGAACGCCTTTAGTTTTTCCTCTACGATCCTCGGGTTATCCCCGGCGGATATTGAAAGTATGCCTTCTATCATTACCTCGCGGATCAGTACCTCTTCCGCTGATTTAGCCTTTAATTTGAACGATATGGGGAGGAATATCAGGTTGGCAAACGAGATGCCGTAGAACGTCGCAATGAACGCAACCGCGATGGCGCCCGCAACTTTTGCAGCTGATTCCAACTGTGAAAGTGCGTTTACAAGCCCCATAACAGTTCCGATAATCCCAATGGTGGGAGCGTAACCACCCATGGTTCCCCAGAATCCTTCGCCGAGTTTATGCCTGACTTCCAGGAACTGGAGGTCTGTCTCGAGAATGGACCTGACGAGTTCAATATCCGTACCGTCAACAACAAGTTGTATACCTTTTTTAAGGAAACCGTCATTTACGTTGGCTATTTCATCTTCCAAACCTAACAAACCTTCCCTCCTGGCTTTTGTAGCAAAACCTACCAGAAGCTGTATTATATCAGCGGGTTTCATTTCTTTCTGCAGGAACGCCTGCTTTGCGACGTTAAATGCGTTCGCTACAACCGGCATCGGGTAACTGACCATTGTGGCACCCAACGTTCCTCCTACAACAAGCAGGAATGCTGACAACTGGAAAAACATCATTATTCCATTTATATTACCACCCGATTCAATAATAACCGATATCAGCACAGATCCCCATCCAAGCACAAGTCCGATTACTGTTGATAAATCTAAAGCCACGTAAGCCACCCCCGTGTCATAGGTTTTCGTTATCTTTCACTACCGGCAAAGCAGTCTCTCTTTTATACTTTTTCACCATTTCAACTATCTGTTCAACTGTTTCTTTTACAATAACTTTTTTACCGGTGGTAAGAGTCAATAACGTTTCCGGCGTACTCTCGATCACTTCGATAAGATCGCCGTTTACCACAATTTTTTTATTGTCCAATCTCGTAACTAATATCAATTTAAACTCTCCTGACGAAATATGAAGCATTTTACAATTTTTCCCTAATACTGTCAATTAAAAAATCCATTTTTTGGCTGTTTCATAATTTAGATACCCGTTCTATTTTACATATATAACGGCTCTTTTTCACTGTCACGAGACGGACATCATTTTTTATCTTTTTTCCCGGGGTGTGCCGGTAATTTAAATCATATTTTATACGGTTTTCTATCGGTCTGCATATCCCGGAATAATAATCTGTTCGTCAAATATTATTTTCCAGTGAAATTGAAAGGGCCCGGATTTGGGTCCGGGCCCTTTCTGTATTCCACGTTAACTGGAGGTTACTGCAGGAGGTTTAAAACCTCCCGCTATTACCTGCCGAGGTTAACGAGTGTGTCTAACATGTCCGACGATGTCGTCACGATCCTGGCGTTGGACTCAAAGCCCCTCTGCGCCACTATCATGTTCGTCAGCTCGACCGACAGGTCGACGTTTGAAGCTTCAAGCGATCCGCCAACCGTGGTGCCTGCACCGGCCGTGCCCGCCGTCGACAGCCTTGCGTCGCCGGAGTTTGATGTTGTCGCATATGCCGTGCCACCGACGCTCGCGAGACCCTGTTCGTTCTGGAATGTCGCGATGGCCAGCTTGGCTATTGCGAGTGATTTTTCGTTGCTGAACGTCCCGACGATGGCGCCGGTAGAATCAACCGAGAGCGAGAGCAGGCTTCCTGCCCTGTAGCCGTCCTGTGACTTGCCATATACGGACTGGACAGGAACGTATGTGGACGCTCCGCCGACAACCTGGTAAGAACCGCTTACGTCGCCGGTTGCGCCGTCCCTCAATCCCAGGTCCGCATCCGACAGGACCGCGGAGTTTGTGCCGTTGTTGACCTGTACCGGTGTCGGTGCGCCTCCGGGAGGAGTGGCCCACGCATTGCTGGTACCAAAATTAACTTCGATTATCTGGTCTCCGATTGCGCCGTCCTGTGCGAGGCCCTGCGCGTTGTTGTGCCATGGAAGAACGAGTTTTGCACCGGTCTGGATGACACCCGCGGTAGCCGCGCCCGCATTCACTGTCTCCTGCGATCCGCCGTTGGAAGCCAGCGACCCGTCAGGGTTGAACCATATAAGGGAGTTTACCTGTCCGGTAGGCGCTGCCAGTAGCTGATCAGCCTGGTCTTCTATGCCTGTTCCTCCAAGGCAGTTTGCGTGGCTCGGAGCTGCGTTGGTCGTGTCAAATGCATACCACTGCCATGTGGGCCTGTTCCATACCTGCGCTGCCGGCGGCGGCGGCGGGTCCTGGAGGTCCGCAGACTGGAAGAACCAGAACGTGATAGTGTGCGGGTTGCCGAGCGAGTCATATACAGTCTGGCTGGAGGCCGCGTCCGGTGTTACCGGCGTTCCTGTCGCATCCACGAAATAACCCGTGCCTGTAGCAACATCATTAATGGTTGCGAGCGCAACACCCGCAGCCGCGTTCTGGAAGTCATTGCCTGCCGGGAGGCAACCGACCAGGTTGATGGCCGGATTCAATCCCGAAAGCCCCGTCAGTGAATCGAGGTTGCCTGCTATGTTAATCTCTGTCGAAGCCTGGGCCTGCATGGTCAGGTCTGAGGCTATCTTGATGCCCTGCGCCGGCTGGTCAGTGTTAATGTCGTACGTGGAAGCCGATATCTGGTTTATCGGGTTTACGGAATTCGCGTTCAGTGTCCTGGTCGCTCCGCCCTGCCAGCCCTGGACGATGGAACCGCTCGATGTTACGAGGTTGCCGTCGTTGTCCAGCGAAAAATTACCGGCCCTGGTGTAAGTTGTCGTGGCGCCTGATTTTACTGTAAAAAAGCCCTTACCGGTGATTGCCACATCCAGCGCGTTGCCCGTTGTCTGGAGGGCGCCCTGCGTCATGATGTTGTCTATGGAGCCCATCGAGGCGCCAAGCCCGAGCTGTACCGGGTTGATACCGCCGAGGTTTGAGCCGGCGTTCGCGCCCGAGGCCGATCCGAGCGACTGTGAAAGCTGCGTCTTGAAAGTTACCCTCTGTTCCTTGTAACCTACCGTGTTTACGTTGGAGATGTTGTTTCCTATTACCGACATCCATGTCGTGTGGTTCTTGAGTCCTGAAATCGAGCTGTACAGTGATCCCATCATGTTAAGCCACTCTCCTTATTTTTTGTAAGCCCGTATTCAACGGGCTTTTTTTAAGGAGGCTTCCGGTCCGGATTGAACGGACAGGTCCAGCCTCTTTGTTGCGCTCCCTTTTTAAGCGAACACCGCGCTGTCAATGTTCGTGAACACGTTTTCCTGCATTGACGATTTGTCGACAGCCGTGATCACCGTGTTGTTCTTAACGCTTACGATCAGGGAGAAGTTATCAAATATCATAAGCGTTTCGTTCGCCCCTTTTTCCCTCGCCTTTGTCATGGCGCCGTTTAGCCTCTGCATTATCTCGGGTGTCAACTCTATGTCCCTCGACTGCAGCCTCTTTTCGGCGTGTGAGGAAAATTTTACCGGGGCACTCTCTTTTTGCGCTACCTGGCTACCCAGGATTTCCTGGAACGACGGCGTAGCGGTGGTGTTCCTGGCGATGTTAGCCTGTCTGTTTGCCGCTTCCTGCAGCTGCGACAATCTCTGTATCTGGCTGTTGTTTACGCTATTCACCATGGAGCATTCACCACCCTTTCCTTTAGGCTGTAATCTCTGTTACGTTGCTGAGGTCGTACTCTACGCCGTTTACAACCAGTTTTGGCTGGCCGTCAACGAACTTTACCACTGAAACCTGTCCTGAAACCGTTGTATTGCTTGTTGTGCCGTCTGCAAGCGTGACCGGAATACTGAGCGTCACGTTTTTGCCGATCAGACCCGCTGCCTGTGTCGTGTTCTGCATCACTATGAGCGCCAGCAGGTTCTGATTTAACGTGTCCATGGATCCTGTCTGTGAACCCATAGTGGTATTCAGGTTCTGCATCTGCTCGAGCGAGGAGAACTGAGCCATGTCTGCCACGAATGATTCGTCATCAACCGGGTTGATCGGGTCCTGATAACGGAGTTTCGTGATCAGCATCTGCAAAAAATCCGTCTTTCCCATTGCCGATTTCGGATTGTCCACCTGACCCGATGAAGAACTGGTCAGGTTCGCAATCGAACTGCTCACCGCATTTACCGTCATTACCGCACCTCCTTTCTTTTAAGCCAGATAGTTTAGATAGCCGTCAACGTTGATGAACGAGTCAACGCTGTCGTTTATTATCGCGTTATTGCCGACAGCCGCGCCTTCCCATGCAGTAAACTGATTGGAATAGTTCCCGCGGTTGTCCCCTGCCCTGCCGTCAGCCACCAGTACGTCGAACGAATCGGCGTTCAATCCGATTGAGGCCAGCGTTTGTTTCAGTTCCGGCAGGCCTGCTTTCAGTATCTCTTTTACATCGTTATTTGTGACCGTTACCGTGCCTTTGATTTCGTTATCCCTGTGTTCGAGTTTAATATAGACATTCCCGAGGTTCTCGGGTTTTAACACCATCTTTATCTCGTTTACCTTTACCGCATTCAGCGAATTTTCCACATTCTCCAAAACCTGCCTGACGACTACCTGTTCCTTCATGGAACGAGCGAAATCCGCTACTTTTTCGAACAATCGGTCCTGTTTTGCGCTGATCCCCGCCGAAGCCGTATTTTCTATCTCTGTTTTTGCGGACGGGTTTATAATTGTCTGCGCC
>JAJFUW010000175.1 GCA_021372235.1 Spirochaetia bacterium | reverse complement strand
GACGCGCGCAAAAAATTCCCGGTCTTTTTCTCCCGTAAAGCCCTTCTTTTGCGAGTGATAAAGATCGTACTCTTTGCCTTCCAGGTTGCCGTAATCACGCTCCCGCAAATCCCTATCAACTGAAATTTTGTACCTGAAATTTGAAAGTTTTCTTATTTCCAGCGCTGTCTCTTTTGCCCTGTTCAGGTCGCTCGATATCAAGGCATCTATCCTGACGTCCTTCAGTTCTTTTCCCATGCACACGGCCTGCCGGATGCCGTTTTTGTTCAGGGATGTGTTGCTGTGACCCTGAAAGAGCAGTTTTGTGTTCCAGTCAGTCTCGCCGTGGCGTATCAAGTAAATATGCATATTTTCAATCTCCTTAAAAATGAAAAAAACCCGGTCTTCGCCGGGTTGTATAAAATATTTTATTGCATCCCTTTACGCGAAGGTAATTACGGTTCTACGGTGGACCGGGCTCGCGGCTTTTGGGCCGCATTACCGTTGCGCGACAGCGCCCCGAATCAAACGGGGACTTCCTCCGTTAAAACGCAGTTTTAATTTAACACGGTATTATATCTGTGTCAAGGCGTGATTAAGGCTTACTTGTTTGTCCCTTTCCTGCTGGCTTTTGACTTGTTTCCTCAGCGGGCTGTTTTTTCCACGCGCTGTACCGCCCCAAAGTGGTCGGCCGATGGCAGGGTTTGCAATACTTACAACCTAAGGCCGTAACCTATAAAGGTTGCGCCTGCATAGATCGATGCAAAAAAATATTGCTCTTAAACAGTTTTATGTAGCCGCGGTCTTTAGCCTGCGCCGGGGCTTTGGCTTGTTTTTTTTATCCCCGGCAGTTCATTTCCCGCCCTGCGATACGATAAAAAACCTGTTTACATACCATTGCCCGTCCCTTTTCACAAGTTCCAGTTTTACCCCGGCGTCGCGTTTTTCAAAGCTGAACCTGCTGATATACCCGGCAGTAGCCCCCGATGCATTGCCCTCGGTGGCGTAGTACTTCCTAACTTTCCCGAGTTCGGCCGCCGACCTGCCGCACAAATCCGACAGCGCGCTTTCCGGTACCGCGGCTTTGAGTTCCGGCGAGGCGTAATCCAAAAGCACCCGGTAGTCCCACGCTGAGGCAATATCGCGCGCCGCACGCTCCGCAAACAGGGCTGATTCCTCCCCGGAGGTCTTTCTGTTCTGTCCCGGCAGGTTCACAACTGCCGCGGTGACACACAGCACCGCAACTATCACTGCAACCGCTATAATTGACGCCTTTTTCATATCTCCTCCAAAATAAAAAAAGCCCTGCCGGGCCAAAATCTCCGGCAGGGCTTGTATGGCACTCAGGCGCTAAACGCCGTCATCGCCTATCGAATTTGTCGGGCATGAACCCATTGCTTCCTTGCATGCCGACTCTTCCGCGTCATTTGCCGGCTGTTTAAAAACGCAGGCGTGCGAACCGTCATCATTCATCTTGAAATTTTCCGGCGCCGAGCCTTCGCATACGCCGCAGGCTATGCACTGGTCGTCGACATAGTATTTCCCGGGAACGTTCTCCGCTACCTTGCTTGCTTTATTTGCCATTTCTGTTCCTCCTTAAAAATATTTTTTATTGTTTTGATATTAATACAATAACGCCTGTTTGGCAAGTGGTTTTTAATATCATAGTAACGGTTATTTCCTGAGTATTTTAATATCTTTCCCGGTTATATCCGCTACCGTGGACGGTTTTCCCTTTATCATCTTATCGTTCATCATGGAAAAATCGGATTTCTTTATGATGTTCTTGCTGATATCCCTGAACTTTATCGGCGACGGCTCTCCTGATTTGTTGGCCGAGGTCGCCGCAAGCGGCTCCCCGAGGTGGCGCAGGATATGGTTTATGTCGGCCGAACGTATGATACGGAATCCCAGGGTGTTTTTCTTCAGGAACGGGAACCTTTTTTTCATGCCCGGTTTGAGTGCCAGTATTACCGTGCGCCTGCCGGGCAGCATTTCATCGATCAGCCTCTTTTGTTTTGGTCCTGCCTTTGCAAGTGCATATATCTCATCCTTTGAACGGACAAATACCTGCAGGGGTTTGTGTTTCGCCCTGCCCTTGATCGAGTATATCTTACTTACCGCTTTTTTGGAGTACGCCCTGCAGAACAGGCCGTACACGGTATCTGTCGGAAGGATGACAACTCCGTCCTTGTTCAGTATGTCGATAATGGCTTTTACTGTGACTAACTTCATAACGGCTCCCTAAAGACCTAAAAAATATTTAATAATGAATAATTAATAACAGGGACAAAACGCCGCGTTTCATTATTAATCATTAATTGTTAAATGCTCTTCTTGGCAGTTTGTAAGTACTTATCAACACCCAGCGTCTGAAGCTCTTTATCTTTCTGTTCCACCCCTGAGGCGAGCTCTTTTTTGTAGGCCCCAAGCGCCTTTTTAAGCTTCGGGTACTTAACTGACAGTATCTGTGCTGCGAATACACCCGCGTTTACCGCGCCTGCCCTGCCTATGGCCATGCACGCAACAGGTATGCCGGCCGGCATCTGGACAATGGAATAGAGCGCGTCAACGCCGTTTAAAGCCCCGCCCTGCATCGGCACTCCGATAACCGGCAGAGTCGTGTGAGCGGCTATCACGCCGCCCAGGTGGGCCGCCAGACCGGCCGCCGCGATTATGACCTCGCAGCCCTGCCTGTCAGCTTCGGCCAGGAATTTTTTCACCTTATCCGGTGTCCTGTGGGCGCTGGTGACGCTGACATATGACCCGATGCCGAATTTTTTCAGGGTATCAATGGTCTCTTTCATTACTGAAAGGTCCGAATCAGAACCCATTACAATGGCCGCCTTCATTTTGACCTCCGTTTAACTTTGCTTTTGTCTTTTGTTTCTGGTTTATTTTACTTTTGTCTCTTGTCTCAAGCCGTCTTAGTATTTCAGAGCCCTCCTGCCGATGTCCCTTCGGTAGTATACTCCTTCAAAACTTACCCTGTCTATATTTTTATAGACCTTATCTATCGCAGATTCTATATCCGGTGCGAGCGCCGTTATGTTCATCACCCTGCCGCCTGCGGTCACGACCTTGCCGTCCTTTATGGCCGTACCGGCGTGAAAAGCTATCATATCGTTCATTCCATTAAAAGCGTCCAGTCCCTTTATCTCCACTCCCTTTTCGTAATCGCCAGGGTAACCCTTTGACGCCAGTACCACGTTGATGGCCGCTATATTTTCCGTCTCTATTTTTATATCTTTGAGTTTCCCGTCACAGCACGCGAGGCATATATCAACAAGGTCTGTTTTCAAAAGCGGCAGTACGGCCTGGGTTTCCGGGTCCCCGAAACGGACGTTGTATTCCAGCACTTTGGGTCCGTATTTGGTCATCATTATGCCCGCGTACAGGATTCCTTTGTAGTTTATTCCTTCACTTTTCAGCGCGGCGACCGTGGGATGCAGTATGTCCCTTTTTATCACTTCCAATACCGCAGGTGTTATAAGTGGAGTCGGCGCGTAGGCGCCCATCCCGCCTGTGTTGGGGCCTAAATCACCGTCGTATATTCTCTTGTGGTCCTGCGATGCCGGCAGCGGCAGTACGGTCTCTCCGTCCGTGAAAGCCAGTATGGATGCTTCGTCGCCCTCCAGAAATTCCTCGACAACAATTTTTTCACCCGCACCGCCGAATATCTTCCTGTCCATTATGTCGGAAGCGGCGGCGATTGCCTGTGTCTCATTCTGCGCTATTATTACCCCTTTGCCCGCGGCCAGTCCGTCGGCTTTGATGACCACCGGGTATTTGTTCCACGCCTTTATGTAAGCGATGGCGTCGCGGCTGTTGTCAAATTCGCTAAAAGCCGCGGTCGGGATATTATATTTTTTGAACAGGTTCTTTGAAAATACCTTGGAGCCTTCCATTTGAGCTCCGTCCTCGCGCGGCCCGAAAGCCTTGAGTCCGGCCCCTTCGAACATATCGACCAGCCCCATAACAAGCGGCACTTCAGGGCCGACAATAGTGAGCCCAATCTTTTTTTCGAGGGCAAATTTCAACAGGCCGTCAACGTCATCCGCCTTAATGTCCACATTTTCGGCCAAACCCGCCGTCCCGGCATTGCCCGGCGCGCAATATATCCCGGTTGCCTTTTTTGACCTGGCAACGGCCCACGTTATCGCGTGCTCGCGCCCTCCTGAACCTATGACCAGAACTTCCATGAATTCCTCCTTATGCTTTCCAATTGTACAACTCAAACTCCTCATCAGGCACCTGCACGCGTATTATGCCTTTTTCCGGTATCTTTTCCGTGTCCTTACTCATGATATTTATGAAGAACATGGCTTTTACTTCCTTTGTGTCAATAAGTTTTCCCATGGATTTAAACGGCAGTTTTGCCTCAAAAATTTCCGCCTGTTTGAACTCCACTCCCGCAGTGTCCATTCCCGATGTTTCAATTGTGCCCGTGGTGATATCAAACTTCGTCGCAGCGGTGCTGGTGCCGTCGGTAAAACGCGCCTCAACCGACTCAACCGGCAGCGACGAGAAAGGGGCTTCGCAATCCATCCTGAAATAAAAATTATATTCGTCAAAACCATACAGGAGGCGCCTAATGAGTTTTGATACTTTTTGCATTGCCCCGCCTTCCTTTGTCGTATCGTATAGCCCGCAGCCTTTCCATTCGTAGAAATGTGTGTCTCTGCCGTCTATAACCGGAGTTATAAACCTGACGGGGGCGGTCTCAAACGTGGCAGTAACCTTTGATATCGGTATGAATATTTCGTCCGGTACCTTTTCGCCGATGGACGTATAAACATTCATCAGGTGCAGCCTGTAAAGGTTGTCGAACTCGGCGTCGTTTTTTGATGAGTGGTCGTCGCCGTACCACCAGTTCCAGTCGGAGCCTTCCGCCGCGTATATTGACTGCATGGCCTTGTTGTATTTCTCGGATAATCCCTCGTTTTCCTTGTGCCATCGCTCCAGGTCGTCCCTGACTCTTTTTAAAAGTTTCCACGATTTTCTGTCGTCCTCATGACCTATCCATATATAAAAATCATGATTTATCCACGACCCGGGATATAATTTTTCCAACACCGGTTTTTCCAGCCCTTTTTTCATAAGCTCGCCGATGGTGATTGTTTCAAAATCAGGGTTTTCAGACAGCGCCTTGTAGAGTGCGTTCAGAAAATCCTTGCCGTCATTAGGGTAATATTCCCAGGCGTTCTCGCCGTCCAGTATCACATTGACGCAGTACGCTTTGTCGTCAAGGCTGTTTTTGATGTTATATAGTTCCTTTATAAAATGATGCGCCGCCTCACGCGGGTTCCAGGATTGATAGTTGAACCCCACAAGGTCGGATAAATAGTGATTGCGAAAAACCATATCGACATCACCTTCGGGTGTCTTCACGGTATATGGCCTGTAAATATCCTCACGTCCGGGCTTCATACCCGACAGAGCAAGGGATTCGCGCAGTATCTCCTCGTCTGTCGCGGCCCATTTTATGCCGTTCTTTGCCAGCAGGCCCATCACGTCCCGCGATACCGAACCCTCCGACGGCCACATGCCCATGGGCTCCCTGCCAAACCTGCTTTTAAAAAACTCCACTGACATCCTTATCTGGTTGTTCGCGTCTTCCGGCCTCGAAAAATTGAAATCAAGCGGGCAGGCGGGCATGCACTGCCTGGCTGTATCCGTGTTGTAGACCAGCGGCAGTATCGGGTGAAAGAACGGGGTCGCGGAGACCTCTATCTGCCCCCTCTCCTGTGCTTCCCTGTATTTTGGGATGACCAGTTTCATGATTTCCAGGTGCGAATTCACTATGTAATTTTTCTCTTCCTCGGTAAAATTTTCACCCTTGTCTTTTAACCTGCCGAGTTCCGGGAACATCATAAGGAATTCCGTGTCTATCCATGTCAGGTTGAACCATGCCTGCAGGTCCCGTATCTCCTCGTCGGTAAAAAGGGTATGCACTTTCCTGATCTCATCCGGATGCGAGGCCTCGCCCCTCTTTTTCAGCAGGTAGGAATACCTCCGATATGGAAATATCATGGTGTCCCAGTTGGCCATAAAAAAGTTGTAGATGATAAAAACACGTTCGTCAACATTAAGGTCAGAGGGCCTTTTCAGGGACATGTCCTGAAAAATGTCCGTCGCCCCGCCGAGGTAATCCTCTATCTGCAGCAGCAGCGAAGGCACAAGGTTGAAATTCTGCTTTATCTTCGGGTAGCCGTCAAGTATGGATAACATGTCGTAGTAATCTTTTACGGCGTGCATACGCACCCACGGCAGGATGAATTTTCCCGTCTCAACGTTTTTATAGTATGGCTGGTGCATATGCCACAAAAATGTCAGGTACAAAGGTTTTCTCATTTTCTCTCCGCATTCGCTTATTTGACGCACGATAATTATATTATATCTGTCTGTTTTGACAATACGTTATTTTTCTGCCGGGGTTATCCGCCTGTATATGATCAGCCTCGGCGCTTTGTCAGGAGTTTTGAACAGATGTCCCCGCAGGTATTCCCTGTTCTCCGAATAAATATCCGGTGAGTTAAATTTCACCGCTTCAAATTTGCCGGGGCCCAGGCTTTCCCTGATACGGCCCTCTGACCATCCTGTTATTGACATAGTGCCGGCGAGATGTTATACCCCCTGTAAATTACCCATTTTGCATTCCTGACAGCGGACATGTCCTCCCCCCAGTATGGATATATTACCTTTAATCCCGTATAAAACTTTAACGGCAGGTCGCCGTAACTCGTCGCTACGATATCCCCTTTTTGCGCGTTTTCCTGCAGGTACCTGCATGACGCCCTGATTCCGCTGTTAAATTTGTGGGTTATTTCGTATATATATGAATGCATGCTCCGGCCTGACACGGCAATTATTATGCACAAAACGCCTGCCCATGCCGCGCTGTTAAAAGCCAGACCTATACATAACGCAGGAAGCACTATCGAGGCCGGGACAGCCAGTACTATCTGCCTGAAATCATTGAGTCCGCTTGCCAGCGGCATGACCGCAAAATTAAAAAGAACTATCAGCACCGGCAGCATGACATCAGCTGTGCGCGGTCCCGCCACGCCCTTCGCCCTGCGTCCGTACAGGAACCAGACCGCCAGTCCTGCCCCGGCTCCCAGCAGTGCCAAAGGTACGGCCATATTTTCGTAAAAAGTCACGGCATACCCTTTCAAGACCGACAGTACCGTGAAAGGGTTCTTTAGCCCCGGCTGCGCCTCGGTAATGCCTATCTTGTAAATCGTCAGTAAAAACGGTAAATTTACCGCCGTGACAATCCCGGACAGCAGGAACGTTTTTTTCATTTTTCCCCTGTCAAATATCACCGCATGAACACAGATCGCGGCAACAGCTGCCGCAAAAACCACATGGATAACATGAAACAACATAAACATCGAAACAGCATATACAGCCGCCCTGCGTCCCTTCAATCCGTCCACTCCCGTGTAGGCACAAAAAGCTGTCAGTGCCAGTAATATCTCAAGCGTCAGGTACCTCGCCTGCCTGGCTAACAGTATATGGGGGACGCATAAGGCGCAAATAAGGGCGGCGATCAGCGCGGTTTTCCTGTCATTGAAGAGCCTCAAGGTCAGGAGGTAAACAAGGAAAATATTAAGCACCCCGAAAAGCGCCGACGGCAGACGCGCGGCGAACGTATTGCCGCCAAATATCTTGAGAGATACCGCCTCTATATAAAACGTCAGCCATCCGTGCCAACGCCACATCATGTTTCTGCCGTATTCGATCCCTCTGACCTGGGAAAGATAGTTCACTCCGTCAAAACCCTTTGGCACACCGAATTTTAGTACGGTCTGCGACAGCAATGCCGTTCCTGCTTCGTCCTGCCAGAGCGGCCGGTCGGTCAAGTTTGTAAAAATCAGAACCGCGCCGGCAACAAGTATGACTGCC
>JAJFUW010000171.1 GCA_021372235.1 Spirochaetia bacterium | reverse complement strand
TATTAATTATAGGATACGTCGCTTTGGCCTCATACACAACATTTAATTATAACTCACAGGCAACACATATTTTAAGACCTGCAATAACAGTGATTACCACTACCGCGACAACACCGCGCAGGAGTTCTTACCTTCCATATCCGCCAATGGTTCATCGGGAACACCGGGTGACGCTTACTCCACCACGGTTACCGCGGGCGGCCCGGGCTACTGGGCAAGCAAGGGTGTTATAGGCGTCCTGTTCGGCGAGGGCGGCTATGATACATACGCCTCCGGATATTCGAACGTCACACACCTGCGCGATTGGGCAACCGACGGCATAACAAACCCAGCCTCTGATTCGAACGCAGGCAGTGTCTCGTATGATGTTTGGGGCCAGGCAACATCAGCCTACTCCGATAACGATGGAGGCTATATCAGGCTCGCTGTGGCAAAGTACTGCTCGAAAGGAAAATACCCGCTGGGGGGGAGCAATAATACATATACCCCGACAACCGGGCCAACACTCACCGTAACTCCCACATTCACGGTCACCAGGACGTCGACCATCACACCCACATATACAAACACGCCTTATGTTTACTCAAAGATAATCTATGACGGGGATACATCGGGCAGCCGGCTCGCAAATTTCACCACTTCAGTCGGCGGTTCGGGTACGATGTCGGAGACAACGGGCGGCTACCCGAACAACGGGCTCAGCCTGTGCTACGTATCGCCGGCCTACTGGCAGGCTCACCAGATAACCTTTCCGACCCCGGTCGCGATAGGGGACCATACAAACCTTGTGTTCGATATAAAAGCGTCGTCCTCCACGGTAGCTGCGTTTATTGTGGTGGCCAACTGGTCGGTTGGCAACGTAACAGTGGATCCGACCTACGTATCGGGCGGCGTCATAGATACAACGTGGAGGACCGTTACAATACCGCTATCGGTATTGCTGGGGACAAACACATCTTTCGCTTTCCTTGATTTTGTCAGCGGAGCAAATTTTGATTACTGCGTGATGATAGACAATATCAGGCTGACCGGCGGTACTGCGCCGACCGCCTCACCTACGTTGCAGCCCTCTACGGCGACCTATACCATGACCAATACGCCGCAGTCCACATCCACTTCCACATGGACCGCGACCGCCTCGGCGACAGCCACGAATACATCGATGATACCTTCGTCAACCGATACCGGGACCAGGACGGCCACGCCGTCATTCACGGCAACCGGAACGCCAACTCTTACAAAAACCGCGGTGTCCTCGACGGAGACATTTACGGCGACGCGCACATCCATGCCTGTGAACACATCCACATTGACGCCCACTGCAACAGGGACCGGTACGCCCCGGCCGTCCGGGTCGCCGACAAATATAGTGCCGACGGCCACTTTTACCGCGACCATGACATTTACGTCAATAGCACCGTCCAATACTTTTACCAATACTCCAGCAGCGCCGGACGCGACGTTTACTCCCTCCGATACATCAACAATGACGCCGACAGAGATAACGCATAACGCCACGTTCACGTATACGCGGACATCAACAGTTACGGCTACCGGGACACAAACTCCGCTGCCGACGCAAACCTATACGGAAGTGCCGATAGGTTCATCCCCGACTAATACGCCGGTGCCGCCGACTGTGACATTTACATGGACGGTTTCACCGGCGGATACGGCCACGGTTGTTGTTACAGCCACGTATACAACGACAGCCACATCCACGAAGACCTCAACCGCGACGGCGACAGCGACAGGAACCAATACGGAGATGCCGGCAGGAGTTTTGACGGATACGCAAACTCCGACCCCGACACTTACAGTGATTACACCATACCATGAAGAAGGTCGGGATTTTGTGTTCGTTCAGCAGCCGCTGGCGTACGCAAATCCCTACTACCTGTCCGGTAACAATGATATGTGGATAGATTTCGCACTCTCACAGACAACAAAGTCCGTCACGGTAAAGGTGTATACGGTACAGAACAGGCTCATACGCCGCATTGTTGCGGAGGGAAATTTAACACCGGGCAAAACTCGGGTCAAAATCGAAGCGCGGCAGTTTGAAGGGCTTGCCAGGGGATCCTACAGATACTGCGTGTTCGCAAAGTCGGCTTCGGGTCAAGAGATAAAATCGAAAATTGCAACGTTTTTAATTCAATAATATAAAACAAAAAAAGGCGGCTTTCACCGCCTTTTTTGTTTTTATATATTCAGTATTTCTTGCCGCATCTTAAACATACAAAATTATCCTTGCCTGTATGGACCGAAACTATATCAACCTTGCCGCCGCATACACAGGTAAGCCTGCGCGGACCCTTACGCCTGTCATTTTTTACAACTTTATTTTTTTTGCGCCTGTCTTTGCTTCTGTTGTCTTCCATGAGAACCTCCGACTGTAATTTGAAATACTTTATCATATCATTAGTTTTTTTTCAAATGGTATGCCATAAAATCGCAATTCAAGGGTTATCTATGCGGTTCTATGGTGCATAAAATCCGGCAAAACAAGTGTGTTTTAAGAAAACGGTTTTTCGTAATCTCCGAAAATACGAAAAATCGCAATATTCAAAAAAACGCTTTAATTATCAGGTAAATTGGCGTGCCGCGATAAATATAACAAGATAACTACATACGTCTTGACTTATAGCGTTTTCGTTGGTAAAATTTTAACATTAGTACAAAAAGATAATATGTTTAGGGTGCGCCTTTATAAAATTATCGAAAGGCTGAGTGAGGCATGTCCCGGATAAATTTTTTTAAAGTAATTATGATTATGGCTGTTTTAGCCGCAGGTATGCCTGTTTTTGCGGCTAATTTCGGGACAACCACCGCTGAATTTCTGAAAATCAACCCTGAAGCCGCTCCGGCAGGCATGGGTGAATCATATATCGCCATCGGGGAAGGCACAAATTCGCTGCAATACAACGCGGGCGGACTGGCGCTAATGGACAGAGGAGAGGCAACATTTACAGACATAATGTGGTTTAATAACATAAATATGCTCCATTTCGCACTGGGTTATCCGTTTTCGGATGATTTCGGCATGGGAGGTTCGATTTTATGGATCAATTACGGTTCATTTGATTCGACCGGAGGCGTGGCTCCGGCGGTTGAGATGCAAAACGGAGTGTTGAATTTCGGTGCCGGAAAATCCCTGGGTGAATCCGTTCACCTGGGGCTGAACATCCGCGGCCTTTACGAGAATTTCATGGGGGATTCATCATTTGGTTTTTCCGCGGACGCGGGCGCGGTCATTATGCTCGGTTCCAGAAATTTCACGCTGGGGCTGACAGCAAAAAACCTGGGGATACTTTTTGGAACGCCTGACCCCCTCCCGGCCGAACTCGGAGCAGGGGTGGGATTCAGACTTTTTAACGGGTCGTTCGAGTTCCTGACCGTGGATCTTGACGTGAGAAAAACGCTGAACGCCGACAATTTTTTTGCCGGTATCGGCGTCGAAGGCTACATAATGCAGATACTCGCCTTGAGGTTCGGGATGCGCTACAACAACGCGCTTGAAATGGACGCGCTGAGTTTTAACAGCGTATCAAATATGCTCATTTTTTCGGCGGGTGCCGGTTTTACCATAAATGACAGTATATCAATAGATTACGCCTATACTCCCATGGGCGATTTGGGGGCGGTTCAGAGGCTGACACTAAAATATAGATTCGGAGATTCCCGGTACGCGAAAAAGATGGCGGACAGAAACGTTAAGATTGAACCTAAGGCCATTGAGGTGCCGGAGGTGAACGTTTCGGGCGGGGAGATAAAGGGGGTATCGTTCAAGCCAAACATATCGGCCGGCAACGTAAAGGAATGGACGCTGGCCATCAAAACTTCCGACGGCAGGATAGTCAGGTCTTTTAGCGGCGTGGGCGAGGTCCCAAAGGAACTGTCATGGGACGGCACCGACGCCTACGGGAGGATAGCAAAATCGGATGTCAATTATGTCTTTGATTTCAAGGCCAGGGATGAAGGCGGCGATATAATAAAATCCTTAGGCCATATTGTGACGCCAAAGCAGTTGAAGTTTGTCAGAGAAGAGGACATGCGTTTCGTGCCGATAAAAGGTGAGGAAATGCTTGTCGCACCGGTTACCATGCTGGTATCCCCGGACGCGGACGAACGCAAACAGGTCCCTTTTGTCATGATAAACAGGAAAATAAAGAACGTGCAGGACTGGGAGTTTGAGATCCTGGACGGAGATAAAACAGTGATAAAGAAATTTACGGGCACGGGTATGATACCATCTTACCTCGTATGGGACGGCAAAGACACGTACGGCAATTATGTTACACGGCTAAAGGACTGCCGGTATGTGCTGACGGTGAACGGCATAGACGGCAAAAAGGCCGAGATAAGGAACAGGCGCGTCGTCCGGGATACGTTCGTCATATCCGCAAAGTCCAGAAGATTGAAAATGGCCGGGAGGATATTTTTTGACGCCAATTCCGCAGACATAACGCGGCAGATGGAATACAAACTGGACGAACTGGCCCGCGAAATAAGCGGCTTTACGAACCTCCAGATTTATATGCAGGGCCATTCATCCATGGAAGGCGACAACGCCCATAACCAGAAACTCTCGCAGGACAGGGCAAAGTCCGTGCTGCGCTACCTGGTTGAGAAATACAGGGTATCGCCGTTATCGATAACAACCGTAGGTTACGGGGCCGATATCCCGCTGGACACGGCCGATACGGAAGTCGGCAGGATGAGAAACAGAAGGGTAGAGATAATAATAATCGGGGAAAAAAAATAATGAAAAAAACCGGCCGGATACTGGCTATTATACTTATCCTGCAGTTGTACACGGCATGCGGCACGAAACCCGCTCCGGAAGGGCATACACCAGAGGGGCTTTTTAATTCGGCTACCGAGGCCATGGTAAAAGGCGACGATGCCGCCGCCATAGATTTGTATTATAAATTGGTGGAAGATTATCCGGAATTCAAAAAATACAGGGCTGACGCGCTTTACAGGCTCGGTTCACTGCTGTTTAAAACCGAACGCTATGAGGAATCCGAAAAGACGCTCCGGTTGTTTGCCGCAAAATATCCGTCTGACGCACGCGTAAAAAAGGCGTACGAGTGCCTGCTGCACATATATATGCAGGAACTCCTGGACGAAGCAAAGGCAAAAAAAATCAGGGACCTGTATGCGCAGCGTTTCGGCGGGAGTCCGACACTGCAGGATATTGATAAAACAATGCAGGTGCTGAACGCTGATTCGTCCGCCGGGTCGGAAGTACTGGCGCTTGACGCCGCGTACCTGGGTATCATCGGATCAAAAGTGTCTGCGTCGCCGGACAGGGAATTTTTTCCCGTAAGAAATTATGTATTGAAATCCGTCAAATCCCCTGATGGCAGGATGCTGGCCGAAAAGAAAAAATCGAATGCGGATTATGCGATATATATCGGGCCTGTCGCCGGTGACAAACGGGTAAAAATACCGGGTTCCTCCGGCGGATACGCGCCTCAATGGTCATGGGACGGGCGGTATGTGCTATTCACATCCATGGACCGGGCAAATAAGGCGCGGAAGATAAAGATATATGACACAAGGACCAATGTAACCAGGGAAATATTCAAGGCCGGGGGCGTGGAACCGCTGGTTTGTATCTCGCCGGATTCGTCAAAGGTGATTTTTTCCTATGATTCGAGGCTGTGGATTATGAACAAAAACGGCAACTCGGTGACGCTGCTCAGCAAAACAGTGAATGCGTCGGGACTGAAAATGGCGGCCTGGTCGCGGGATGGCGACAGGATAATTTTTTCCAGAAAAGCCGAACCACAGGTTTTCCATATATGCGAACTCGGAAGACGCGAAATAGAGGCCATTAAATAATACGGCTTTGTTGTTTTAGGCGGTAAAATGGACAAAATGCTAAAATACCGGAGGCGATAAATGAAGTTTATCAGGCCATTGCTCATAATGATAATTATATTGGCGGCTGCGGTGCCCGCCATGGCGGTGCCGCAGGAAAGACTGCGCGCGGTCGAACTTGACCCGAATAACGTGGCGGGCAGGTTTAACCTGGGGCTGGCCTATTACCAGGAGGAAAACTACGATAATGCGGTGGAACAACTGAAAAAGACGCTTGAGGTCAATGCAGGGGACAGAAAAAACCATGACCGGGTTGATTTTCAGGCGGCCCAGCTGCTGGGCATCATATATTTTAATTTCCGTGATGACATGAACGAAGCGCTCAAATATTTCAGCATGGCCGCTTCCATGAATCCGGCCAACGGGGATAACTATTATTATATGGGGCTCGCATACAAGAAAAGCGGCAACAATGAAGAGGCGCTGAAAAATTACATGAAGGCCCTGAAAAATAATGCCGGCGATATTTCCGAGGTGAATTTCAGGACGGGCCAGATATATTACGAGAAAAAAGAGTACGGCCCGGCCATGGAATATTTTGAAAAAGTAGTCGTCGATAAACCGGACCATGTACAGGCGAGGGAATATCTCGGTAATATTTATGATAGGCGCGGCAATGCCGAAAAAGCGGTGGAAAATTTTCAGCGCGTCATAAAAAAAGACCCGGGCAACTTGAGCGCCCAATATCAGCTGGGAATCAACTATTTTAAACAGAAAGAATATGACAAAATGATAGAGGCCTACAAAAAGGCGATAACTATAGATCCGTCGTTCGCGGACGCGCATTACAACCTCGGCATGGCATATTATTACAGGAACATGTTCGAAGACGCCATAGCGGAATTTGAAACGGCTATTAAACTCAACCCCAACGACGCTTCCGCCTACTCCCTGCTGGCACAGGCAAAGACAGCGGCCTGTGATTATCATATGAACAGGGGGACAACCTTCCTGACGGAAGAGGACTACCTGCAGGCAAGGAATGAATTTACCGCCGTTTTAAAGATAACTGACGGTGACAGGGATGCGAGGAAATACCTGGAAAGGGCTAATAGCGAGATTGAGAGACTCGTTCCGGTAAAAATGGAAACCGCAGCAAAGGCTTTTGAGCGCAATGATTACGGGAGTGCGTATAACGCGTGGGACTGGGTCCTGCAGGCCCGGCCAGGCAACGCGACCGCGGCGGAAGGGATGGCAAAGATTGAAAAGAACATGGACGAATTGCTTGCCGCGAGGAGCGAAAAAGCACGGAATTTTGAAAAAAACGGAAAACTCGCGGAAGCGGTTGCGGAATACGCGGAGATAGTGAAAATGGCGCCCAAACCGCGTAAGGCCCTGTACCAGGAAAAACTCTCGTCGGTAATGGACGCTGTGAAAACAAAGGTCAACGCGCTCCTGACGGCGGCTGAAAAGGCATATGCCGCTAAATCCTACAAGACGGCTCTGGCCAAATATTCCGAAGTGCTCAAATACGATGCTTCGAATTCAAAGGCGCTGAACGGGATAACGAAAGTAAATTCCAGAATGACGGAGGACAAGGAAAAGTACCTGAAACTTGCTAAACAGAACAGGAACTCAAACAGGGAAAAAGCGCTGGCCAATTACAAAAAAGTGATGGAATTGGACCCTGAAAATACGGAAGCCAATAAAGGAATAGAGGATATGACAGGGAGCAGGTCAAATGTAGCCATCGTTGCCGGGAAGGTCAAAACCCTGTACTATGAAGGCGTTGACAAATACGTAAACGGTGACATTGAAACAGCCATCAAACTGTGGCAGAAGGTCCTGACGATGGACCCCGGCCATGTTGAGGCCAAAAAGAATATACGCAGGGCGGAAGAAAAACTGGCAGCGATTAAAAATCTGGGAAGGTGACTGTGAAAATAACAATATATGACGTGGCAAAAAAGGCGGGTGTGTCCATATCCACCACCTCAAAAGCGTTAAACGACCGCAAGGATGTGGGCGACTTGACAAAAATCCGCATCAGGGAGATAGCACAGGAACTTAATTATGAACCCAGCCATTTTGCAAGGGCTCTCGCAATGCGCAAGACGGGAAATATAGGCGTAATGACCGTGCGATATTATCAGACACCGATGCTGACGAATCCGTTCTATTCCAGAATAATAGAGGGAATAGAGGAACGGTTGATATCGTCTGATTTAAACCTGGTCACCAATGTCCTGCGCAGGGAGCAGGTGGAAGCGGGGGAACTCCCGAAAATGGTAAAGGAAAAATCGGTGGACGGCATAATAATGCTCGGGCACATGCCTCCTGATTTCGCGGCAATGGTGGCTGAAAAGGCAGGGCCGGCGGTCGTGGTGGACAATATGGTCAAAGGCGGGCAGATCAGTTCGGTGACGATGGACAATTCAGGGGGAGCATACAAGGCCACTTCGTACCTGCTGGAAACAGGCCATAAGAAAGTGGCTTATGTTTCGGGACCTTCCCGGAGGTATTCGTTTAAACAGCGTTATGAAGGGTATGTGCGCGCCCACAGGGAAAAAGGGCTGACACCGGACCCGGCCCTGGCGGTCTTTAACGAAAAAGAAGAAGAGGGGTTTGAGTGGACAGGGAAAATACTCGACGGCCCGGCCAGACCGGACGGAATATTCGCGTGCAACGATGTTACCGCGATACTTACCATAAATATGCTGAAGGGAAAGGGCATAGAAGTACCGGAAGATATTTCGATAATAGGTTTTGATAATATAGAACTCTCCGAACATTTTATACCTTCGATATCCACCATTGATATAAACAAAGAAGCTATGGGGATAAAGGCCGCGGAAATACTGATGGACATAATCAGTACTAAAAAGAACAGGGTTGAGAACATAGTGTTCCCGACACAACTTAAAATACGCAGCTCTTTTATGAAACGGATTTAATGCGTGCAACACCATAAATCACATACATCGCAGAGACAGGCATGAAATCCATAAAATTTGAGGGAACTTCGGAAAAAATAACGGTTTATCTTATATGGGCATTCGGTTTTTTTTCAGCCGTTTCAATAACTCTGGCAGAGGTATTTTTCATAGCGGCAATGGCCTGCTACGCATACGGTGCAGTCAGGAACAGAACCGGATTTTGGGATATTTTCAGGTCTCCTGTCAGTTTGGCGCTGGCATTTTTCGCGGTATGGCACCTGGTCTGCGCTTTTGCCGGAGTGGATGCGGCGAATTCACTGAAAGATTATAAGAAAATATACATCATACTGGCATTTTTCCTCGCTATGAATGCCCTGCGTACCAGGGAGGACATCATCTATGCCGCGGGTATGACGGTGGCAGGCACCGCCACAGCGGCGCTGTACGCCGCTGTGACGACCGCATACAACAGGGTTGCACTGGGAAACGCGGATTTCAGGGGTGCCTCATTCTCCGGCGGGGCAATGCAGGCCGGAGGTTTTTTTATGATGGGAGCCATCGCAACGCTCGGTATAATTGTATATCTCGCGGGAGACGCGCGTAAAAAAAAGCTGCCGCTTTTGTTTTACACCGCGGTATTTTTTTCAATAATGGCCGGATTGTTATCCACCTTTACAAGGGGGGCATGGCTTGCGGCCATAGCCGGCGTCATTGTTATGGCGTGGTTCGCCGACAGGAAAAAGATAGTTTTGGCCGCGACCGTGGGGGTCATACTCGTTTCGGCATTTTTTGCCAGGGATACCGCGGTCATGAAAAGGCTTGCCGATTCATTTCATGTACAAACAGGGACGTCTCAGATGGAACGGATTCATATGTGGAAAGCCGGCCTCGTGATAATAAAGGACAATCCAATCACGGGTATAGGGACCGCAAACCTGGAAAAGGTTTATCCCAAATACAGGCAGCCTGAAGCGCGGGAGCCAAACGCGGGCCATTTACACAATAATATCATCCAGATTGCCGTAATAGACGGGTTGCCGGGAGCGGTCATACTGTTGTGGATATTCTTTGTTTTATGGTATAATCTTTATAATGCGGCAGGAAAAAGTTCCAATGAGAGATTATATATGATTACGGCCGCGGCGGCGCTGGCTGTGGCAACAGGTTTTTTTATTAACGGCTTTTTTGAGTACAACTTCTTATCAGCACAGGCAGCGCTGATGTTCTGGCTGTTGATGGGCATAGGATTTGCGGCTGTAAGGAACGCGCGGCCAAACGCAGCCATTTAACCGAAAGGAAAAAATGAAGAATATCGACTTGAATAAGGTTAAAAAGATATTGATAATACGCCACAGGGCCATAGGTGACATAATACTTGTGACACCTTTCATAAGGGCTCTCAGGAAAGCACTCCCGGACGCGGAGATAGATATGGTAGTGGAGCCCATGGGGATAGAGGTGGTTGAGGGCAATCCGTATTTATCCGGTTACAGGGTCTTTGAAAAAAATAGATTGAAAAAGGCCCATCTATTTGCGAAAATAAAGGGGACATTGGATTTTTACGCGGGGCTGTACAGACGGCGTTACGACCTTGTTTTTGACCTCTGGGGAAATCTGAGGACGGCGTTGATGGCTCTTTTGACGGGTGCGGGGTACAGGGTAGGGTTCAATTTCAGGTTCAGGAAATATCTGTATACGCATGTGGTGGTCCCGGACGGAGCGGCGAAATACAACGCCTATTTCCATATGGACCTCCTGAAGCCGTTGGGTATACAAAATGACGGCGAGAAACTTGATTTTTATACGGGCCCGGATGATGAAAAAGCGGCGGACGATTTCATCGCGGGAACGGGCGTACTTAAGGGCACGCCGGTATTTGGATTAAACGGCGCCGGTTCCTGGATAACAAAGCGCTGGCCGGAATACAGATTTGCCCGGCTTGCTGATATCATCCTGGAAAAGCACCCGGGGGCTCTGATAATAATTATCTGGGGCCCGGGCGAAAGAGAAATGGCGGAAAGGATATACTCACTGATAAAGGGAGATAAAAAGAACGTGAGGCTCTCGCCGCCGACGACGTTAAAACAGCTGGCAGCAATCATAAAACGGATGGATGCTTTTATTTCAAACGACGGGGCTCCGAACCACATTGCGGTAGCCGTCGACACTCCTTCGGTGACAGTATTCGGCCCGACGAACCACCTATCATGGGTGCCGGCAGGAAATTTAAGGCACCTTGAAGTTCACTCAACGATTGCCTGCGCTCCGTGCGACAGGATGTCGTGTCCCACGCAGATCGAATGCATGAACAGTATGGAAGCCGAAACGGTTTATCAGAGGGTCGCGCAATTGCTGAAAAATACGGGTTTTGAACTGCCTGCAAAACAGGCCGGATTTGAGGAGGAATCGTGGATGAAATAGACATAGATAAAATGATTGAGAAAAAGGAACGGAAGGAAAAAGCAGAAAAAAAGAGCGCGCTTATCAGGATGGTTGTCTGCATATCGGCCGGAGTTGTGACGCTGGCGTGTATAGCCTGTGTTGCCGTCATCCTGTTGACTGGTGACAGGGGTGAGTCGTATTTCCCCCTGGATAAGGGCATGAAATATATCTATAACCGGACCGGCGCGGCCCCGGAAGAATGGACGGTCTCGGATAAAACGGAGAATATATCCGGTTATGAATGCTTTGTCATGAATATAACAGATAAAGGCACATACATGTCCCGGCAGGAATACTATTGCGTCGATGAGGAGCAGGGTATAGCAAGGCTTGCATACTCTGAAAATTACGGGGCCAGGGTACAGGAAGTGTTCAAACTGATGCCGCACAGGTTGAAAACGGGGGAACAATTCAACGCGGCCAATATTCGCGGGGCAACGGTCAAGGCTGTTGTGGGGAAAAAGGAAACCGTATCAACATCCGCCGGTGAATACGAAGCGTACAGTATAGATTACCGCGCTCCCGGAGTATATGATATGACGGTGTGGTACGCCAAAGACATCGGGATAGTAAAGAAAAAAGACAACATTTCAGGCGCAGAGACCGGCATAATATCGGCAGGCAACTAAGGATGGGCCAAAATATATGAAAATAAGCGATAAAAAGAGTTTTGCGGTGTACCTCACGGTGGCGGGAACATTTGTGCTCGCACTGGTGTTCTTTGCCGCGTTCATGGTCATGAGCGCCGCGGCAAAAGTCCCGGAAAAACAGGCCGCGCGCGCGGCCGAGGACGGCCTAATACTGGCGGAATTGAAAGCCTCGGCAAAAAGTTACACGGAGGCGCTGCGGGTTGTCCGCTCGGCCAGAAACGAGGGGGCAAAAAGGTCCTTCTTCCGGCAATACCCGAAACCCGATTACAGGTCGGGCATAGAAAAACTGGCGGACGGGAACACCAGAAAAGAGCTCCTGGCACTTGCGGATAAAACAACCGAACCTGACTGGGATAAACTTTCCAGCAAAAGTCTGACAACTGCGATGGTTTCAAACAGGGACCTGGCCGAGAAGGCGGGAAAATTACTGGAACAGCAGCGCGGGGCCGCGAAAACAGGCGGCACGACAGGCGGGGGAACGGTTATCTTTCTTTTCCTGGCGAGCGTCATCATCCTGGCTTCATGCATGGCGTGGGCGTATTTTGCCATGGACAAATCGGAAAAACTGGTTAAAAAATATTTTTCGTCGGGCTTGAGCGGGTTAAAGGACAATACGGAGATGTTTTCACGGTTTGATGTGGAACGGGAGGCGGCGGAAATGCTGAACGCGGTCTTTACAGCGTTAAACGCGTTCAATAAAGCCCGGGAAGATTTTGAGGGGATGAAAGGCGAGTTTGAGACCGTAAAGATGTCATTTAAGGATATAGTTTCAATAGCTGATTTTATTTCCGGCGCGGCGGAAACGCTTTCCAAAAAGGTGGCCGAGTATTCCGGTTCTATAAAGAACACGAGGGAGATTACCCGGCGCATGCAGGACGATATACAGAGAGTGCGCGAAGCAACCGGCAGGGGAAACGAAAATTCAAAAAAGACGGATGAGACCGCGCGCGAAGGCGAAAAGGCCTTAAACGGCGTGCTCGAACAGATAAAACTGATAGCTGCCATTATAACCGATCTGAACGGTACGGTGAACAGCCTCGGGATAAAGACAGGAGAAATAGGCAAGGTCACCACCTTTATAAAAGAGATAGCCGAGCGGACAAACCTGCTGGCTTTAAACGCATCCATAGAGGCCGCCCGTGCGGGCGAGGCCGGGCGCGGGTTTACCGTGGTAGCCGAGGAGATAAGGCAGCTGGCCGAGTCAACAGCGTCCGCTTCAAAGAAAATATCGGAGGACATCAAGGATATTAACAAAAACACGGGGATCACCGTGGCAAAAATCAATGCCGTGACCCGGATAGCCACGGAAGGGGTTGAGATTGCAAACAACGCCGGCGTTTCATTTACACATATCAAAGAGGTTATAGAAGAGTCGCTTACCATCTCAAACGCCATCTATGCGTTGACAGGCGGCGAGGTAAATCAGGTACAGGAGATAGTCCGTATAATAACCGAGGTTGAAAGCGTGATTGATGATATGTCAGAGAATATAACCAGGATATCCAAATCAATCAGGGAAGAAACAACAGGCATTGATTCGCTTGACAGGACAATACAGGGGCTTTACAGACACACCTCAAATCTGTACGAAACGTTCAATTCCGGTTCTGTTTAGTATGCCGGCGATAAAACGTTTCCTCACAGTTATATGTGTTTACACGTTTTTTCTGGCGTCGTCCTGCCCCGCGGCGGAAAGTCCCGATTCGGCCGCAACCCCGACCGGCCGGATAGAGGCAACTGAGGCGGAAAAGGTGACCGCGCAGCCGCGCCCCGTAATATCCGATATGGTGGTTGAAGCCAAATCACCGGAAAACCTGGCGGCCCGCAGTGAGGGGATGAAGGTATACCTCACGTGGGATGAAGTTGCGGGAGAAAAGATAACATACAATATCTACAGGTCGGTAACACCCACGGCGGATTTTATGAAAATAAACAAGGATCCTGTGGAGTTGAACGTGTACGTGGATGACAGGGAAACAAGCCTTGTGGCCCCGCAGAGCGGGGATACGTATTATTACAGGGTGACGTACGTGGATTCATCAGGGACGGAGTCATCCGACTCCGGCGTGGCTTCAGCCAGGCCGTTCGGGCCGCTCTCTCCGCCGCAGGACATTGTGACATCGGCCGGGTTGAATTCCGTGACGTTAAAATGGGACGCACCGGAATCCACGGGTGATTTCGGGCTCCTGGAATACAGGATTTACAGGTCAACCGAACCGCCGGTGTTCGGAATGCTGGTTACCAGGCCCGCAGGGACACTCGAATATGAGGACAGGGGGCTGACGACCGGGGCAAAATACTATTATGCGCTTGAATCAGTCGATGCGGCCGGTAATACATCGCCCATGTCGGCGGTGGTGGAGGCGATACCTTTTGACGTGACTGCGGCCCCGAAGAACGTGACCGTCAGGTCAGCTTCATCGGAGTCGATAAAGATATCATGGGATGAACCCGACAGGGTCGGGACTTTCGGCATATCGGGATATAATGTTTACAGGAGTACATCGGCAGGGTCCTGGCCGGACAAGCCGGTGAATGAAAAGGTCATAAGGCCATATAAGGATGAAAATGGAAAATATTTTTATTTTGATAACATTATAAATTCGGAATCAAAACCTCTGCCGGGGATAACGTATTACTACAGGGTGGCGCCGCTCGATCCAAAGGGCAACACGGGCGAGGCAAGCGCCGCGGTTTCGGGCGCGGTACCGATAGTGGAAGTCGCCAAAACAGGCATGATAACTGCAAATATATCGGAGTACGGCCTCCCCCCCGAGTCAAAATTGACTCTAACCGGGAAAAAGTCACTGAACATCGGGTACATTTTTACCTCTTATGACGATAAGGAACGCGCGGCCATCTCGCAGTCCTCGGAACCGGATATAGACCAGAAACTGAGGCTTAAACTGAACGGTACCATAGGCAAGAAGATAAATGTGGATGTTAACTATGACGAGAATACATTAACAGACGAATACACCAAAATATCCATAAGTTACACCGGCGATAAGGAGGAAACACTGCAGGAAGTTTCCTTTGGCGATATGATGCTGGACCTGCCTCCGACAAAGTACGCGAGTTTTTCCATGAAACTGTTCGGAATAAAGTCAAAGATAAAACTCGGGGACAAACTCACTTTTCTGGGGCTGTGGGCCACATCAAAAGGCATAACCGATATACAGAATTTTGAGGGCAGGCTGCGGCAAAAGAACACGAACGGCCTGCCGGGTGTGGACATATACGACAAGGATTACATCAGGAACGTATATTATTTTATTACAAAGGACCCCGCGGCAAAGGTCAGAGCCGGGTCAGTGGTCATATATCTGGATAACGCGACGGCCCTCGATGATTCGGCCAATACGTTATATTCAACGCCCAATGGTAATTTCCATTTTGAAATGTTGTACCCCGGGTCGGATTACACGGTCGATTATGTGGAAAATGTCATAAAATTCACAAAAGGCATCAGCGATAGTTACAAGATAGCCATAGGGTATGAACTTGAGGACGGGACAAGGGTGGGGTTAAAATCGGACGGTTCAATGGATTTTTCGGAAAGCGGGCTGTACTCGAACCAGTCGGGTTACACATCGTCAGCCGCCCACCTTTTGCAGAACGGCAATACGGCTGATATCTCACACAAGGTGGTCAGTTATTATTACATGGGAGAGAGCCAGATATACAACCCGCTATTGGACAGCGATTTTGAAATCAGGATAATCGACTCGTCCGGAAATATCCGTACAATGAAGGCCTCCGACGCGAACTCCTCACAGTACTTTGAGGTGGATGCGGACTTCGGGATTTTAAAATTCAAGGGCTATTTTCCGTTTGCAAAGGACCATGTACTGGAAACGTCGCCGTATTACAACGGTACCGACGGCACCCAGGACGACGCTTACAGGGTCAACAGCCCGGTCTCCCTGAACACGATACATTTAAACTACAAATATTACGTTTCTTCATACACGCTTGAGCATTTTCCGGTCGTATACGGCTCGGAAAGGATATATGTGGACAATCAGCTCAAAAAAAGGGACGTTGACTATTATATATTCTATGAAACAGGAGAGATAAATTTCATAGACAAAAACCTGATACAGCCGACGACCCAGATAAAAATCGTTTACGAGTACCAGCCGTTTATGCAGACGTTCCAGTCCAACCTTATGGGCGGCAGGATGGATTACCGGCCGCTCGACAACCTGAGGTTCGGCATAACCACACTCTACAAGAGCTCAAGTGAAGGCTCTTCCATACCGGACGCACGTTCCACATCCACAGGGCTATCAACGCCATATTCCTCATTTGTAATAGACGGGGACGTGGCTTTTGACCTGTCAAAAAAGAACGTGAACGACATCATAAATTCACTGCCGCTAATTGACAACGCGGACCTGCCGGTGGATTTCAGGTTTGCCGCCGAGACCGCGTACAGCGATTTTAACGCAAACATCTACAAGCGCTCCGACGAGAACGGTGTGGCAATGATAGACAACATGGATGGGACGGATACGGTGACATCCTGCGGCATGTCAAAGAATTCGTGGTTCCCGGCATCGCTGCCTTTTAATATGCAGCCAGCCGGCAGAGCATATATGAGCAGGGAGGAGGTCCAGGAGCAGGGTAATGCGCCCGTCGATCCGGACGCTGCGTTTTCGGTCAATACGGTGACCATGATGAAGGTCAATTATTCCAACCTGACATCTTCGGACTGGGATTCGTTCAGGTACAAACTTTCGGCTACGGGCGAAAATATGAACCTGTATAATTATATAGAAATGTCGGTCTATGTGGATACAAACAACCCCATCAGGCTCTCGGTTGACGTCGGAGTGATCAGCGAGGACAGTAACGGCAACGGCCAGTTCAAATACAATGTGTACGACAATGGAGTGCTTACCAGGCGTGACAGCGAGGATGTCAACATAAACGGCACAAAAAACACCGGCGAGGACATGGGCATATCCCGCGGCATCTACGGCGGGAGCGACGAGTACTGGGGCAAGGACAACGATTACCTGGACACCGAGGATATGAACGCCAACGGCAGTCTCGATACCGACGAGGCGTATTATCAGTTCGGCGCTGAATATGCTTACGGCAGCGGTAAGAACCATCCCGAGTTTGAATTGTCCGGGAAACGCTGGGTGAACATAAAAATACCGCTGCGCGAATACACGCGCTATTCCGGGAACGTAGACCTGAACATCGACGGAAAAAATTACATGTCCCTGATAAAACATGTCAGGCTGACCATCAAGGGCGCGGGATCGCTGCCGGCCACGGGCGTCATCAAGATAGAGTCCATAGAGTTCACCGGAAACTCATGGCGGTTGCAGGTGCTCGGCGCGCAGGACAGGGCCGGGAACTTGATAACGAGTTCCGACCCGGAAAAACTGAATATAGAAACCGTGAGCAACACTACCGTGCCTTCATATATACCAAATGTTGATTTCTACGATTATACAACTGATTCGGACAAGGCCTATGAAGAGTCGCTCCTTTTGACTGGAAACCAGTCGCTATTTGACCAGCGAGCCGACGGGGTCCCGATATACTATGCCACAAAACAGCTCTCCACATCCGGAGGTTACGATTACCTGCCGTACAAATACATCAGGGCGGATGTATTCTACAGGAAAAAAGACCTGGCCGGAGGCCCGGGCAGGGTGCTGTTTTTGAGACTCGGAAGCGGGAGCGACGATACGCAGAACTATTACCAGTACAACGCGGTTTTGGACGACATACAGCAGGACGGTGCGTGGCATACAATAACGTTTGAACTTGACGGTTCGGATGACAAACGCAGCGAGCCCAACGGCAGGCCAAATCTGGGTAAAGTGCAGTATATTTCACTCGGGTTTATAAATCCGAACAACATCTCCGCGTCTGATGAAATTTATATCAATAACATAAGGCTGACCGACCCGGCGGAGAAGAAAGCCTTTGCGAAATACGTCTCCTCCTCTATGAACATACAGGGGGTTGGCTCGGTTTCACATACCTATGAGGAGATGGACTCCGATTTTACGAAATTTGACGAAGCCTCAATGGCCAGTATCAGGCAGTATACACGGACAAACCAGGTAAACCTCTCGTATAATCAGGTGCAGTGGATGCCGGTCGCGGCGTCATACCGCAAATCGGATTATTACACCGAGGACAAATATAAGGCCATAATAGACTATCAGTCATACGCGGACCGCTATGAGGAGGCTGTGACGGGGAGTGTGGGGCTGAGTCTCATACCTGATTTGCAACTGAACAACGCGGTTTCGGTCGTCAACAGGAACTCGGAATACTTCGGAGATATGGCATACCAATCCGCAAAGACAAATACGATGGATATCACACCGTCGTTTATATGGAAAGCGCCGGCGACTCTTTTTATAATTCCGCTTGGGGCAAATACATTCGAGGGTTCGGTGCGTTTCCAGAACGTGGAGACCGATTACTATAAACCGGTAACTGTCTATACCGACGTGTATTACGACAACTGGCATACGGACAGGACGCAGAACATCGCGTGGCGCGGTTCTTATAATATATGGAACCTGACGTTGGCCCCTCAATACGTCTACACGCTGTATGAACAGACCGGTAATTTGACCTCGGATTACACCTATTACCAGGACAGGACAGAGGAGCATAACAGGGTCCCGGGATACTTGGTCCTGTCCAGATTTATCACGCCGAGTCTCAACATTACCATGCGCGATGCGTGGATATTCTCGCCGCAACTGAATTATTCGGATGAATACAGGCTTGATTATACCCAGAATAACATTAACAACACCGGCAAACTCGAAGCATCCACCGGGTTGAAACTGAGTTCATTGTGGAACCTGCTGCCGGACATCAGCTCATATAAATTCTCGATAAACAACATTTCGCGTTTTGATAATTTAAAATACGGCGATTCGTTCAGACGTTACGATGACATGACCTTTGAAAGAAAATGGAACCTGTTCATGTGGCAGATGCTCGGCAACGACGACACCGAGATGAGAAAATATGAAGAGGTGGCGGAGTACGGTGTTTTTACCATCAACCATACGCTGAACTTAAGCGAAATAAAGATAAACACTTTTGTGCTCGGCAACTTTGGATTCGCACCCACCATGTCCTATGACCTGAAGAGGGATTTTACCAGCAGGGGAGCCTCGAGGAACTTTGACGAGAGGATGAGTTTCTCCGTGTGGAGCTTCAAGTTTGACAAGGTAAATATACCCCTGCCTTGGATAGACCAGGTTGTCAGGGACCAGACGATAACGGGCGGTTATACATATTCCAGAAACATAAAAAGGGACGCCGAGAGGAATATCATAAGCGACACCATAACAAATTCGCTCTCCAACCTGAACCTCTCGTTCGGGGTAAAAGACGGAGTGACGGGGAGCCTGGGATTTTCCTGGTCGGGAAGCGATTCCATCACGGGCAAGGTCAGGACGCTCTCCGACCAGTGGACACCGGGGCTGAATTTTGCCTATAATATGTTACAGCAGAACCCGATAACGATACCGGGATGGATTCCGTTCATAGGCGATAAGGTCTTCAAATTTGAGCAAAAGGTGAATTTTACCCTCACGAATAAGCTCACCATAGTGCAGAACAGGATAATAGAGCCGGACCTGTACGAAGAGGGAAAATTCACCACGGACTACACCTCCAACGCCGTGCAGTTTGACACCGCTCTTACAGGCAGTTACAATGTACTGCAGAACCTGCTCGTCACTGTCGCGCTGGAATACTCGCGTAAGAACGACGCAAAAGACGACTATAATAACAGCAATACTTTCAAGATAAGCGTCGGCGGGGAAATAGAGTTCTAAGAAACCGGAGGATACATGAAAAAGTTATTTTTTACAGCCTTGATGCTGGTTTTATTTGCGGCGGCCGCGGCCGCCGCGCAGGAGGCGCCTGCCGCGCTCTCCGCAGTCCCATATAATTCAAAGGTACTGCTAACCTGGGCCGCATCAGTTGATTCGCAGGTGACGGCTTATAACGTCTACAGGTCGACCCGGCCTGATGAAACCACTGCATCGTTCATCATGCAGGAGACAGGGCTGCAGCAGTTTGACGGCTCGGTGGTCAACCTGGTGAACTATTTTTACTGGATAAAATCCGTATATAACGGCGAAGGCCAGTTTTCCTCGTATGTAACGGTCACTCCATACGCGGCACCCTACACACCCGCCTCTGCAGGCGTTCTATCGGTTGACTCCATGGTTGTTTCCTTTACGTGGAGCGCTTCCCCGGAGCGCGGCTCCTATGACCTTTCCAAATATGTTATCAGCAGGGGGACTGAGGCTTCGTCGCTTATTCCCATAACCGCAACCGCGGTAACCATTGACAGTTACAGTGATACGGTCCCTTCCGCCGGGGTATTATATTATTACGGGATATCACTCCGGGACACGCAGGACCATGCCTCGGGGACCAGGGTCTTTTCCGTTTATGTCCCCGATATTCCTTCCAAACCGTCAGGCTTGACCGGCACGGGATATGCGCACAAAGCCGGGCTGCGATGGGACGCAAATCCTTCATACGAGTCAATTTCGGCCTACATGGTGTACAGGGATGCGAATCCGGTCGAGATAGGCGTCACCGCAGGTAATTACTATGACGATGCGGATGTGACCGAGGGTGAAACGCATGTGTACACGATAAAAGCGCAGAACAGCTCCGGATTGAGCGTTGATTCTGAAGCCGTCACGGTCAATGTGCTTTGTGCGCCGCCGCAAATAGAGGCAATATCCGGACCGGATTCCATACCCGGGCAGGTGCTTTTAAGATGGGCACCCAACGATGCCGCGGAAGGCGTGACTGGATATAATGTTTTCCGGTCAATAACCCCGGGTGGTTTTGATTTTTCGTCGCCGCTTGATGTAACCGGAACTCCTTATTACTATGATATACCACCCGTACCGGGGCAGCAGTATTTTTATAAAATATCCGCTTATAAGACAGTCAGCGGCCCCGCTTCGGCGGTTGAAAAGGCTTTAAAGAGCATACTGCTGCCGGTAGAGGTGAATCCCATAGTTGCAGAGCCGTTCAGCGGATATGTAACGCTATCCTGGACTGACCCTGGCAGTCGGTATGGGGCAAGCGGGTACCATGTTTTTTATGCGGCTGATCCGGCCGCGAATTTTACGCCATTGACGGCAACCGTACACACTTACGCACAGGTAACCGGCCTTGTCAATAATACTCCCTATTATTTTAAGGTGATGACACAGAATGTTTATGGAGAGTCCAACACTTTTAACGCGTATTATATCGATGTAACGCCTGCCTCATCTACCGTACCTGAGGCTGTAAAGTATCCGTCAGCTCTGTCTCCGGGAGACGGCACTATCAGGATTTCGTGGACTGCCGCACCGGCCTCGTCCGGAGTTACGGCTTATAATGTATACAGGTCCACCGTCTCCGGAAGTTACACCGGGGTGCCCGTCGGAGTAACGCTTACTACGGCAATTTTTACTGACGCAACAGGAACGACAGGAACGCAATACTTTTATGTCATCAAAGCGGTTGGTACTGTTGAAGGACCTGCTTCGGCGGAGGTTTCCGAGTGGCCCTATATCAGGCCTGCGGCTCCGAAAAACGTACTCCTGCAGAACCTGGGGAGCGAGGTCCTGGTGGCGTGGGATACTGCGGACTATCTGGGCTCGAGCCAGAGCGCTTATTGTTACAGGGTTTACAGAGCGCCGGACCTGGCCACCGGGTTCTCACAGATAGCCTCGGTTTGCGCCGTATCCCACGGGTACTATACGGACAGTGCAATAAACACATACAGCGCTTACTATTACAAAATCAAGGGGTATGATGACCTGGGCAGGGAGGATATGGCCGACAACTATTCCGTTATTACCGCTGCCGCGGTGCTGGAACCGCCCGCCGTATTGCTGGCAATACCGGGGGACAGCCGGGTAACGCTCATCTGGAGGAAAGTCACCCCGGATTACTACAACATTTACAGGCGCAAAGAAGGGGAGAGTTACGGCGCCCCGATAAAATACTACGTTGCTTTCGGCAGCAAAGAATTTGTCGATGAAACCGTCGTGAACGGCCAGCGTTACTATTACACCATAAAAGCCGTTAACTCCGGAGGTGAAGGCCCGGCTTCAAACGAGGCAATGGCCGTACCGTACATAGCGGTTGGATTGCCGGAGGACAAAAATATTAAGGCCGTTGTCGTGAACAAAAAAGAGATAAGTCTGGCATGGAACCCGGCATCTTCTCCGGGGTCATACGGGGTGGGGGAATACCTGGTCTACCGGTCCATCGACGGCGGCGGCACATATGCGCTGCAGACCGGTACTGCGGCCACAACCTATACCGATACGGCGACCGTGTGGGACCGGTCGTATTATTATCTTGTTAAAATAGTGGACGTCCAGGGGAATACAGACGCCGTTTATAACCCTGTAAAAGTTGAACTTCCGCTGCCGGAGAATAAACTCAGGATATTCCGAAATATGATAAACCTGGCTGACGCGGATACAGGCAATGATACGGCCGCCATCAGGTATTTCATAACGGTTAAGGGCAGTGTTAAAATCAGGATACACACCCTTTCCGGGGCATTTGTCCGCCAGTTATGCGAAGAGAATATAACACAGGAATTATCGGTCGATAACCCGCTGGAGAGCGGTGATTTTGTGTGGGATGGACGCAATGCCGCCGGCGACAAAGTCGCATCGGGTGTTTATCTCATCGTGCTGGAAGCCGGGAATAACAGGATAGTGGAAAAAATTGCGGTAGTCAGATAAAAAATCAAAGAGGCACAAGTGGGGAATATACGGGTATTACCTGATACAGTGGCGAACCAGATAGCCGCGGGCGAGGTGGTAGTAAGGCCTGCTGCGGTCGTAAAAGAACTGTTGGAAAACGCATTTGACGCCGGAGCAAAGAACGTGGCGGTCAATATAGAAAAAGCTGGAAAGCAGTTGATAGAAGTGCGTGATGACGGCGAAGGCATGGATCCCGCCGACCTGAAACCGGCTTTTTTGCGCCATGCCACCAGCAAGATACGCTTCATAGAGGACTTAACTGCCATTCAAACATACGGCTTCAGAGGGGAAGCTCTCGCCTCGATAGCGGCTGTCTCCCGCGTAACGGCTGTGACGAGGAACGCACAGTCACGGACAGGTGCAATGATAGTAATCGAGGCAGGCAGGACCGTCAGGGAAGGTGAAAAAGCGGCAAACCGCGGCACTGATATAGCGGTAAGGGACCTTTTCTATAACACCCCGGCGCGATTAAAATTTATGAAATCCGACCGCACCGAGGACGCGCGCATAATTGAGACTGTGACCGCGGCAGGATTATCCCGCAGCGGGGTTTCCGTCAGGCTTTTTATAGACTCCAGTGAAGTGCTTTTTTTCCCGGCCGAAGCCCCGCTCAAAGAGCGGGTTAGGATAGTTTCCGGCAGCGAGGTGTGCAATGCACTCGTGGAACTGAAAAATTTTTCCGACAATATCAAGGTCACGGGTTTCGCGGCCAAACCGGCGGTTTCCAGATCCGACAGGAACGGGCAGTACCTGTTCGTCAACGGCAGGCCGGTTACAAGCAGAAACATAAGTTACGCGGTCTTTGAAGGGTACGGGACCAGGCTGATGAAGGGCCGTTACCCGTACACCTATGTTTTCATAGACGTAAACCCGTCGTTTGTTGACGTTAACGTCCATCCGGCAAAGGCGGAGGTCAAGTTCAGGGAAGAAAGGGATATATTCAACGCGGTGAAAAAGGCGGTCGATGAGGCGCTCGGGGCGGTAGATTTGGCGGTTGCACCGCAGGCTCCGGGTATTATAGATGTATTTGAAGCGCCTGCCGGAGCGCGGATCGAAGAGGCGAGGGAATCCATAAAACAGGCCGTACATAATTTTTATGTCAACGAGACTCCGTCCATGTTCACGGGCCCGTCGGTTCAGATGAGCAGGGACAGGGTAAAAACCGCGAAAGCCGGCGCTGACAGGGAATACATGTGGCTCAATGTTTTGGGCCAGATTCATAAGACATACATAACAGGCGAGGACGACGGCAGCCTCGTACTCATCGACCAGCATGCGGCGCATGAAAAGGTGCTTTATGAGTCCATTATGGATGGTATAAACTCAGGAGGGTTGAAAATTCAGGAACTGCTAATACCGGAAATCCTGGAACTTAACCCCGCGGAGGCCAGGATTGCCCAGGAGTCGCAGGCGGTATTCGCAAAACTCGGGTTTACGGTCGAAAAGTTCGGAACCCGTGAGTTTAAAATCAGCAGCCATCCGGTGATACTGAGAGGCAGGCCCGCGGCTCCGTTTGTCCGCGAGATGGCGGCCCTGCTGTCCGAAAAGGGAAAAGCCGGCGCGGACGAGGTCCTGAAAGGGCTGACTTCGACGATGGCGTGCAGGGCGGCGGTAAAAGCAGGGGATGTTCTTAAAACAGATGAGATAGCCTCGCTGCTGGAGAGTTACATGAAACTAAAGGACCCGTATTCCTGCCCTCACGGCAGGCCGAGCATGATAAAGATATCATTTGAAGAGATAGAGAAGATGTTTAAAAGAAAACTCTAAAGGCCGCGCAGCGGCCTTTTGTCCGGCAAATAACCGACCGGAGGCGCAATGTTTGTTATAGTAAGCGGGCCGACGGCCGTCGGCAAGTCAGCGGCCGCGGTTGAACTGGCAAAGTTGATAAACGGAGAGATAATATCCGCGGATTCCATGCAGGTATACCGGGGCATGGACACAGGCACATACAAAGTAACGCGGGAGGAGATGTCGGGGATACCGCATCACTTGATCGACATAATGGACCCGGATGTTAATTTTTCCGCGGCGCAGTTCAAGGCGCTCGCGGAATCGCAGTTGGACAACATCAAAGCGCGAGGCAGGGTGCCGGTATTGTGCGGCGGTACAGGACTGTATATCAATGCAATCATACGCGGCATAATGAAGGCAAAGGAACCGGATGCGGAACTGAAGAATCTGCTGCGCAGGGAACTCGAAGAGATGGGTCCGGAGTTCATGGTCAACAAACTGAACCGCAGGGACCCTGACGCCGCATCGGTTATAGACCTGAACAATCCCAGACGGGTCATCAGAGCGCTTGAACTGATAGAGGCAAACGGAAAACCGCTCGCCGTCCTGCGCAAAGCCACGCAGGAGACAATCTACGGCGACCGGTATGTAATGTTTGTGCTGGACATGGAGAGAAATCTCCTGTATGACAGGATAAACAGCAGGGTGGATAACATGATAAAAAACGGGCTGGTGGCGGAGGTAAAAAAAATGATTGACGCCGGGGTGCCCACCGGCAGCACGGCCATGCAGGCCATCGGATACAGGCAGATTGCGGCCTGTTTGAATGGTAAAATGACACTCGCGGAAGCCGTGGAGCAGGTAAAACAGGCGACGCGGAACTACGCCAGACGCCAGCTGACGTGGTTTAAAAGGTATGACGAAGCGATACGGCTGGATGCGGGCTCGCTGACGGCGACACAACTGGCGGTGCGTATGAAGGCCGTGATAGACAGCGGTATAAAATGACCCAAATAACAGGAAGAGGTGCGTTTTGAAACACATATTAAAGAACAGGAATTTTATCAGACTTTTGACAGCACAGTTCATAGAGCAGGTAGGCGACAGTTTTATGCTGATGGCCCTGATTGCATGGGCAATGAGCATGAAAGAGGGCGGCTCGGCGGCGGCCAACATATCCATACTGATGTTCTGGATAGTGCTGCCGATTATTCTGCTCGCTCCAATTGCGGGAGTATTTGTGGATATGTTCAAGAAAAAACACATTATGTTCGTGACGGCGCTTGCACGCTGCATATTTATAATGCTCATTTTTGTCATCACACCGCATAAAGAGATGTGGGGATGGATCTATTTCCTTGTTTTTTTAAAATCAGTGGTTTCACAGTTTTTTATCCCGGCAAAATCGTCCATAGTGCCCCACATAGTCGCTGAAAAGGATCTGATGGACGCGAATTCCATATCGGCGAC
>JAJFUW010000169.1 GCA_021372235.1 Spirochaetia bacterium | reverse complement strand
GAGGTTATAAAATATTATTTATGATACAAAATAACTTGACAAACGGCAGTTAAGCGTTTAAAATTATCAAAAAAGAATATTTATTAGCATGCAGGGATTAAGGGTTTTAAGTTGCCGGATACTGAAATTTCCTAATACGATGTTAGACGCCCGTGCGGGTGATTAACCGGAGGCAGGAAATGGAAGATAATAACTCGGAACGACGCATTGACGACAGGATTGATACACAGGTCCCTGCGGAATATAAACTTTTTGGCGAAGAGATTGACATTTTATCCTACGAATACCAGAAAGCCAAAACCATAAACATTTCCAAAAGAGGAGTGTGTCTTGCCATCGACAGCCGCGTCAAGGAAGGCGATGTTATGAGACTTGATGTGGAACTTGGCGACAGGAAAAAAATAAATACTTTCGGCGAAGTTGAATGGTGTAAAAAGGAGTCAGACCGTTATGAAGCGGGCATTAGTTTCATATCACTCTCAAACCGCGATACTGAAACGCTGAACATCTATCTGAGCACGCTTGACTGAAAGCATACGGATGGCAAAACGCAATACATGGCACGGCGGTAAAATCGTTGCCGTTGAGTTTATTTGTGCTTTTTTCCATAAAGTCTTATCAGGATACCCTCCGGGATTGTAGGAAATTTACTGTAATTTTTAGCCGTGTGTTCGAGGTACGGACACCACCGCCGACTCAGCACGAATTGCTCAAGGGCCGGATGAGATGACGAATAACAACCGCATATCCGGGTGCCGCGTATACTTTTACCCCGGTTCCTGCGAGCGTGATTACGGCCTGAGGCGGCTGCTCAACCCTGCGGGTGGATACGGGTTTTGCAGATTACCTTTCTGGCAGGTGTTTTTTTTAAATACTACAAACATTAACAATGGTTCAAACTATCCAAAATATGCAGTCCTACAATTCCCAATAAATTCCTTGTAATTTTCAACCGTTAAATTATAATGAATGCCCCGTCAAAGCGGGTGTTTTACCCCCCCATGCGGGTATTTTGAATAAACAGGTGTTTTTATGAAAAACAAAGGTTATACAGTCCTGATAATCGGCCGTGAGAATGTCGGTAAGTCCTCCATTTTCAACAAACTCATAAGCAGTCAGAAGTCCATTGTCGATGACTTCCCGGGCGTTACCCGTGACAAGATATACGGCGAGGCCGAGTGGGTCGGTAAAAAGTTTACCGTTATCGACACAGGAGGGCTTCTTTTTGACGGTATAGACAGGATAAAAAACGAGGTTTTAAAGATCGTGGAAGGCGTCATAAAAGAGGTTGACCTGGCCATATTTGTAGGGGATGCCATAGCCGGGCTGCTGCCCGAAGACAGGCAGATATTTGAGTTCGTAAAAAGGAACGCGAAAGAGTACATCGTGGCCGTAAACAAGGTGGACGACAAACGCCAGCAGCAACAGGCTTATGAGTTCCACGGCCTCGGGGTGGATAAACTGTTCATGGTGTCGGCCGCGCATTCCAGGGGGCTTGACGACCTGCTGGATTACATAGTGGCGAGGGTTCCTGACGAAGAACCCGAAGAGGAGCAGACCGCGCCCGTGAGAATAGCAATTGTAGGCAAGGAGAACGTGGGGAAATCTTCGCTGTTTAACGCGATAATAAAGGAAGAACGGTCCATCGTGACGGAGATACCCGGCACCACCAGGGATTCCATAGACACGCTGGTGGAACTAAACGGCAGGAAATTTCTCATTGTTGACACCGCAGGCATAAAAAAACGCAAAAGAATCAAGGAAAAGGCCGAAGAGTATTCCATAGGCAGGGCGTTTTCAAACGTCAGGCGCTGCGATATAGTCATACATGTCATAGACGCGGACGAAGGCATAATGGAAATGGACAAGAAAATACTCGGATATGCGGGGGAACACTACAAGGCTGTTATACTGGTCATAAACAAATGGGACCTGGTAAAATACGAGTTCCGCGATTCGCTCCGCACGAAATACACGGACTACATGCACAGGATGCTGAAATTTGTTTCGTACGCCCCGCTTGTTTTTACGTCGGCGCTAAATAAAAAGGGTCTGGAAAAGTTATTAGAAGTTGTCTTTTACGTTGAAAATCAGTATAATTCACGTGTGAAGACTTCGCTTTTGAACAAAATGTTCCGGGAAGCGGTCTACCGTAAGACCCCTGTCAGCAAAAAAGGGGATGTAAAGATTTATTATATGACACAGGTTTCGGTAAAACCGCCGACTTTTGCGGTTTTTGTGAACAGAAAGGAAAAACTGCATTTTTCCTATATGCGTTACCTGGAGAACATGCTCAGGGAAACTTTTGGGTTCGAAGGTGTGCCGTTAAAGTTGAATATCAGGTCCAAGAACGGCGAATAAACTGAAAATTTAATACAAAATAACGGAGGGCTTATGGTTTTTCTCATAATACTGGCTGTGTTCGCGGTATCCTACCTGATGGGTTCGGTACCTACGGGTTATCTTGTTGTTAAAAAACTAAAGGGCGTTGATATCCGCACGGTGGGCAGCGGCAATATCGGCGCAACAAACGTGAAACGCATTCTGGGAATGAAATGGTTCCTGATAGTGCTGGCAATCGACGCATTAAAAGGTTTCATACCGGTTGCGGTATTTTCCCGGCTCTTTGCCGCGCAACATCCCTATATACCGGTGCTGGCGGCCGCCGGTGCCATACTGGGCCATACATTCAGCATATTCCTGAATTTTAAGGGCGGTAAAGGTGTGGCCACGGCGCTGGGAATCTTTCTCGCGCTCGCTCCGGGCTCGATGGTGACGGACGTCGTGTTTTTCGCGGTTGTCCTGTGGTTTTTTCGGTACGTATCGCTGAGCTCCATACTTTGCGCGGCGTTGCTGCCTGTATTTATGTTCATATACGGTGAACCCGGCCTCGCCGCCCCCTATAATCATATAACGCTCATCTTTGCCATAGCAGTGGCGGCTTTTGTCATCTATAAACACAAGGATAACATACAGCGGCTGCTGGACGGGACCGAAAACAAATTTGAGATGTCTGCAAAAAACGATGAAAAAAGTGAAAGAGGCAAAAAATGAAGGTATCGGTATTGGGGGCAGGCGGTTGGGGAACGGCACTGGCAATCATACTCGCTGAGAGGGATTTTGATACCACAATGTGGGAGTTTTTCCCTGATTATGCCGTGGTGCTGGACAAACAACGTGAAAACATAAAGTTCTTAAAAGGAGTAAAGATACCGGACACCATTACCATAACAAGCGACTTAAAGCAGGCCGTCGAGGGTGCCGAACTGTTAGTTTTGGCCGTGCCGTCGCACATACTGCGCGGGCTGCTTGAAAAAGTAAAGATGCTGCAATACAAAGGCAAAACTTTTGTCAGCGTCATAAAAGGTATAGAACAGGATACGCTAAAAACGCCTTCGCATGTTATAAAGGACGTGCTCGGCAACGTAAAGGTGGCAATTCTCTCGGGGCCGTCTCACGCGGAAGAGGTGGGGAGAAAAATTCCCACGACAGTCGTACTGGCCTCAAAGGACAGGGCCCTGGCGGAAAAGGTACGGGGAATGTTCTTCACAAGTTATTTCAGGACGTACAGCAATACCGATGTGACAGGGGTCGAACTGGGTGGCAGCGTCAAAAACGTGATAGCAATAGCCGCAGGCGTACTCGACGGCCTGAACATGGGGGACAACACAAAAGCGGCGCTCATCACGCGCGGGCTTGCAGAGATGAGGCGCCTTGGCGTGCGCATGGGCGCTGACCCTGATACGTTCTCGGGGTTGTCGGGCGTTGGAGACCTCATAGTGACCTGCGATTCAAAGCATTCCAGAAACAGGTTCGTAGGTGAACAGCTGGGCAGCGGTAAGAGCATCAAGGACATCCTGGCCGGCATGGATATGGTTGCCGAAGGCGTCAAGACCACACTCTCGGTGTACCGGCTGGCCCAAAAATATAAAGTGGACATGCCAATCACGAACGAAGTTTATGAGGTAATATACAACAACAAGTCGGCGCATGATTCAATCCGGGAACTGATGGGCAGGCCCGCGAAAAGCGAGAGGGAGTTCTTAAGGTAGGGCTATGATAAATAATAATTATTGATGAACGGCGAAAAACAATTAATGATAAGCAATCGGGACGGAGGCTCTATGGACATCAGAGAAAAAACATATTATCCGATACGCGAAGTGGCCCAGATTACCGGCGTCAGGGAGTCAGTCATCAGGTTCTGGGAACAGAATTTCGAGGAACTGGCGCCTATCAAAAACAGGGTGGGACAGCGTAAATACACAAAAACCGACATAGATGTCATATTGATAATCAAAAAACTCCTATATGAGGATGAATTCAAGATAAGCGGGGCCCAGAAAAAATTAAAAGAGATGATAGCGGCTTTAGACGGCAAACAGATGGAACTGTTCGGAGTGGAGGAAAAACTGACATCGGAAAAGTTGAAGGAAATAAGGAAAGAAATAGTGGAAGCGATGAGGATGCTCGAAGGATAAATATTGAACAATAAGCAACAACCTATGAAGAGACTATAAACAGGACCATAATTTCGGATTGAAATATTTTTTTCCTTGAACAATGATGTGATTTAATGTAAAATCTTAATTCTTAAAGATGTTTAATTGTTCGTGGAAAATTTGTAGTGTTTAAAGGCGTATTTTTGGCGCCGGTTCGGTATTCAGGGTGTTTGTATGGATTTTGTCCTTACATCCGGCATCCGAATTCAGAGAACCAAAATACTTTTTTTGTATTGTCGGGGCGTAGCGCAGTTGGTAGCGCGCTTGGTTCGGGACCAAGAGGCCGCTGGTTCAAATCCAGTCGCCCCGACCATTTTGTTTCACCCGGCAGGTGACGCAAAATGGCATTATAAATGAACTGTTAGATTAGATGCAAAATATCAGTCGGGGCGTGGCGCAGGTGGCTAGCGCGTTCGCTTGGGGTGCGAAAGGTCGCTGGTTCAAATCCAGTCGCCCCGACCATCTAAAATCACCCGCGGGTGATTTTGGATGGTCAACCGGTAAACTGCACATGATCCATAAGTTCAGGCTCTGTTTTTGTACAAATGCAACGAAAAAAGCATATGGGAGAAACATAGAGCATGAAAAAAGTATTTTTAATTTTAGCGGCTGTCATGGCAATGGCCTTGCCGGCTTTTGCCGGGCAGGTTGATATTGACCATTTCCTCATCCTTCCGTCGATTTCCGGCGTGAGCGGATTCATCTCAAACCCTTCGGCCTGCGTATCTCCTGCGGGGCGTTTCAGCCTTGGCGTGCATAATTTTCTGTTCAAGGCGGATTACGGCATCATGGACCGGGTAGAGGCGGGTATCGCCATTGATTTCGGCGCGACAAACGGGTTTACCGAGATAATCAAAGCAACCGACATAAATCTAAAAGGCATCATATTAAAAGAAGATGACATGTTCCTGAACCTGGCAGCAGGGATAGAACGTTTCCCCATAAATGTTTTTGATGACCTGACCGACGGCGGGCTAAAAATATACGCGGTCGCGTCAAAAAAGGTATTGGACATGGACGTTTCAGCCGGCGTAAAAAAGAAACTCGGCGTAAATTCCATTGGGATATCAGATTGGGATTTTATGTTTGACCTATCAAAAGTGATAAACGACACAATGCTCGCGGTTTTGGAGTATGATGAGAAACAGTTTAACGCGGGGGTTAAGATCAGTTTCAACTACAACCTTTGCGTGGACTTTTTTGTGGTCGGGCTTAATAATCTCGGCCGGGCCGATGGGATAGGCGGTTTCCTCCGGGACTATTTTGTATTTGGCATAACATACCTCCAGTAATATGGCAGACGAAGGGCTCCATATCAGGGTAAGCGGCGGCGTACAGGGCGTGGGTTACAGGTTCCATTGCAGGCATCAGGCGGACAGTCTGAACGTGCGCGGATGGGTAATGAACCTGGAAGACGGCGACGTCGAGATGGAAGCCTACGGCACGCACGGAGCGGTCTTTGATTTTCTCGGGGAAGTTACCCGGCAGGACAGGGGATTTTTAGTCACGGATATGCGCTACGAACAGATACCGGACAATAAAACATATAAGGGCTTTACAATCCGCATAGAACAGGGGTAAAATGATAAAAAAAACAAGGGCGAAAAAGAAACAGACTGCTGCGAAAAAAAACAGGGGTTCTGCGGCGTCGCGCAAAACGGTTGTAAAAAAACAAAAGTCTCCGGTTCCAAAAAAAACCGTGACTGCGGAAAAATTCCTGAAAAATGACAAATCCGCGGAAGAAACGACGGAAGCGGTTTCTCCGATAGCGGAGGAGATGGCCGCAGACACAGACGAGGAAACTGAAGCAGGGGTCCCGGAAACGGCCGCGAAAACAGGCGAAGATACGGAGAAGCCGGCCAGGGGGTATACGTCAAAAGATTCCCTGATGCTTTATTTTGACGAGATCAGGGCGGTCAAGATACTCACCGAAAAAGAGGAAAAAGAGTACATCAGGAAAGCGCAAAAAGGCTCCATCGTGGACCGCGAGCGTATCATAAAAGCCAACCTGAAACTCGTCGTAAAGATAGCCAAAAGATACGAATATTTTGGAGTGCCGTTAATCGACCTCATCGAAGAGGGCAACATAGGGCTCATGAAAGCCGTGGAAAAATTCAAGCCGCAACTCGGTTTCAGGTTCTCCACTTACGCGACGTGGTGGATAAAACAGTCGATAAACCGCGCGATTGCGAACCAGAAAAACACAATCAGGATACCGGTCCATATACTCGATATCTACCACAAATACCTGAAACTGATGGAAAAAACAGTAAAGGACACGGGCAAATTTCCGGACAAGGAAACGGCGGCAAGGAAACTGGGAATTGACCCGATTAAACTCGACGAGATACTGAATATCATAAAGACTCCGCGCTCGCTTGACCTGGAATACGAAAACGAGGATTCGGACTCTTCGCGAACCCTGAAAGATACGATAAAGGACGACTCGGCGATAAAACCCGATGATGATTTTTTTGAAAGGGACAAGAACGAAAAATTGTTGGAACTTGTACAGAAATTAAAGCCCAATGAACAGGAAGTGATATTGTCACGTTTCGGCCTGGCCAACCGAAACATATTGACGCTCGAGGACATAGGCACGAAGCTGAAACTGACGCGTGAAAGGATCAGGCAGATAGAGGCGATAGCGATTAAAAAACTCCATAACCTGATGAAAAGTAAGGAAAATACTTGAAAATGGTCCGGGGTCAATGGTCCAAAGGGCTTAAGGTTTACATTCCCAGGTCATGACCACGATACACTAAAACCGCCAGGGAGGCGACATGGAAAAAGAACTGAAAAAAGCGATACTCGATGTACCCGATTTCCCTAAAAAAGGGATAATATTTAAGGATCTGACCCCCGTGTTCAAGGATAAAAAGGTTTTTAAGAAACTCATAGACACCCTCGGCAAACGTTATAAATCAAAAAAAATAACAGCCGTTGTCTGCGTGGAAGCCCGCGGGTTCCTGCTCGGCGCACCTCTTGCCTACAAACTGGGAGCGGCGCTTGTTCCGGTCCGCAAACCGGGTAAATTGCCGGGGCAGACATTTAAACAGGAGTACGCGCTCGAATATGGGACGGATGCACTCGAAATCCACCGCGATGCGGTGGGTAAGGGCGACAGGGTCCTGATTCTTGACGACGTACTGGCAACCGGGGGAACGGCGGGGGCTGTCACGAAACTTGTTGAAAAGTGCGGGGCAAAGGTAACGGAACTTGCGTTCGTGATAGAACTGGATTCCCTGAAGGGCAGGGAAAAGGTAAAACCACATAAGGTGTTTTCGATGGTGCATTACTAACACCTCTTAAAGTTAAAATTATTAGGCAAAACCAAAAAGGATAATTAAAAAGAAAAAATTAACTGCAAGCGGTTGTACGGGCCTGCGGTTTTGATAGTACAAACAATTGCCTTAAATTTTGAGTTTTGACCTGCACTTTTGGTTTTGACTTTTAACTTTTGCCTTTAGGAACCTCGCGGCTTCCGGCTCGTTTCCTCCTCCCGTATGTTAAACTATTGCTTTTAACGTTAATTTTATGTAAAATAACGTTATTAAAACCTTTGCAGGAGAGTGCGGGAAATGAAACGAAGAGCAGTTTTTACTGTTTTTGTTATATTTTTCCTCATTACGGCCGCATCGGTTTTTGCGGCGGGAGCCGGAGTCACTTCCAATAACCCCATGAAACTGGCGCAGGGCGCCAGGCCATCCGGCATGGGCGAGGCTTTTGTGGGACTGGCCGATGACGCGAACGCGGCATTCTGGAACCCGGCAGGGCTTGCTCAGCTGACGCGCAACCAGGTATGCCTGATGCACAGCGCCTGGCTTATTGATGTCAATTTTGAGTATGTAACCTACGCTCTGCCCATAAAAGGCATCGGAACTTTCGCCCTGTACGGTCTATACTTGAACGGCGGCGAGATATACAGGACCGACGAGGACAGCCTGGGGCAGTACCTGCTGACAGATGAGGTGGCCTCCGCGAACTTTTTTGACATTACTCTTGCATACGCCAAAACGCTCGGGGATTTCCTGGGGCCCGACAGCCGGTTCTCCGACCTCTCCGTGGGGCTCAACCTCAATATCATGAGCGAGACTATTCATACAGATTCAGGCGGCGGGTTCGGCGCGAACATAGGACTGTTCTATTACCCAAAATACGAGAACTATTCAGTGGGATTCGTGGCGGAAAACCTCGGCTTTGCGACAAACAGGCCGGAACTGCCGGCCACTGTAAAATTGGGTTTTGGCTACAGGTTCGCGATGGAAAACATGATGGCGGCCTTTACGGACGAGAGGTTTTTTACCGTGACGGACAACAACACGGCGGGTTCGCTTGACATAATTTATGAAATAAACGAGCAGACTGCCAGGGTCCACGTGGGCGCCGAGAAGTACTGGGACCTGAACAAACTGCACTCCATAGCGGTGCGTCTGGGGTATAAGTTCGGCGAGGATTTGGGAGTGCTGGCAGGCATGACCGCGGGCCTGGGTTACAGGCTCACGACAAACAAGGATACCAATTTTGAACTGGATTACGTGCTCGTGCCATACGCGGAACTCGGTATGTCGCACAGGATATCGCTCACCGGCAAGTTCCTCGGGACGGCCGAGAACCATTTTAACGAAGACAGGGCCGGAGGGCTTGAGTTTTACAGGAGAGGTTATGATGAACTCTACAAAAAGGAGTTCTCGAACGCCCTGTATGATTTCTCGCAGTGCATAAAACGCTACAGAAAATACGCTCCCGCATACATTGGCATCGGGGCATGCTTTTTAAACCTCGGAAAAAAAGACATCGCGTTAAAGGCGTACGCGAAAGCGATGGAACTGGACCCGTCAAATGAGAAACTAAAAGCATGGCTGGAAGAGAACAAACTCAAGCCGGCAGTGCCGGCCACGGCCCAATAAAGCGGGTCCCCAAGGAGATTTAAATGAGGGTAACAATAAAAGACATAGCAAAAAAAGTAGGAGTCACTCCGGCCACTGTTTCCATGGTCATCAACAACAGCCCAAAGATAAGCCAGCGCACGCGCGAACTGGTTCTGGCGGCCATAAAAGACATGAACTACCACCCCAATTATATCGGTCGTTCGCTTGTAAAGGGCAAAACCAACAACATCGCGGTAGTGGCGTCGTTTTTTGCTTCGCTGTTCGCGCTGGAGTCGGTGCGCGGCATAGAATCAAACCTCCGCAATACGCAGTATAACCTGATCCTGTACTCAACCAGGGGCATAGAGGAGAATGAGAACGACATGCTCCGCAGGATATTCTACGAACGCAGGGCCGACGGACTCATCATCATATCTTTAAAGATGCAAAAGGAACTGCTGGAGGAGTTTAAAAAAGAAGGGATACCGATCGTTTTCGTTGAGGAAATAGTGGAGGGCGCGCCGACGGTAAAGTTCAAAAATATCAAAGGCGCGTATATGGCCACCGAACAGTTCATAAAGACAAACAGGAAAAAAATAGGACTGATAATCGGCGAGAGCGGGCAGAACGCGGAGGAGAGGATGAAAGGCTACAGGGAAGCGCTGGAGGATTACGGCTACCCGTACGACGAGGGCCTGGTGGCCAGAGTGGCAAATTACACATTTGAAGACGGGGAAAAGTCACTGAAACAACTTGTAAAGAAAAACCCAAAAATGGACGCTGTTTTTTGTGCCGCCGGCGATGTCACGGCCATAGGTGTCATGGACGAGGCAAAAGACGAGGGTATAAAAATACCGGACGACCTGGCTGTCATAGGATACGACGACATATATATTTCCAACCTTACAAATCCGGGGCTTACAACCATCAGGCAGCCGATTGCGCAGATGGGCTCGCAGGCTTTTGATGTACTCATAGGCATGATAAACGGAACCATACCTTATGAGTCAAAAATAGTAAGTTTTGAACCGGAGATAATCATCAGGGAATCCGTATAACCGGCAATGAAGTTCAACAAACCGCCGTCCCTCCATTTTGCGCTTGCATCCGGAGCCGCGGCGGTTTTATTTTTTTTATGCGGGAACGTTTTTGCGGCCGGAACCGTGACAGGGGATTTCCTGCTGGTAAACGTATCGGCGCGCGAGACCGCGCTCGGCGAGATTTACGCGCCGTTCTACGCAAAACCTTCGGCCGCGATAATCAATCCGGCGACTATGCAGGGGATAAAACAAAAATACATATTTTTTTCCCATTTCAATTCCGTTTTTAATTCGCGTTTTGAGCAGGTGGAGTACGCCATGCCGGTCGGGGTTTCCGCCTGCGCCGGCGCGTATTTCATGTTCTCGACGAACGACTCACTCTACCGCACGGATGAATTTGGCGCACAGGTTGAGAAGATTGACAATTACAAGTCGTTTTTCGGGGCAGGATATTCGATAGCTTTCTCCGACGAATTTAATTTCGGACTCTCGCTCAAGGTGATATCCAGCAAGGTCATAAGCGAGGCAGAATGGGGCGCCGCGGTGAATGCCGGCATGCTTTACCGCAATTATGAGAGAAAATACACGCTCGGGGTTGATATCGAGAACCTGGGACTCTCAACGGCTTTTTTTGAGGATAAGTCGCTGTACCCGATAGTTTTGCGCGGGGGGTACGGTATGGAAATATACAGATATGAGAACGAGTACAGGATAACGCTTTATATAGAGGAAAAGTTTTACGTGAACGAGTCCCAGGGTGCGGAGACATCGTTTGGTATGGAAGCGGTCTACAAGAAATTTTTTACATTCAGATACGGCTATATTTTCGGGCGCTCGGAGGGCCGCGTGTCAGCCGGCATCGGGGTCAGGCTCAACGACCTGCACATAGACTACGCGTACCAGCCGTTTTTCATATCGGACAACGCGCATAAGTTTACCGTTAAATACATATTTTGAAGGCTGATGCAGCCCCTGAGCAATGGAACGAGCCGGGAGCCGAGGAAAGACGAACAGCAGAACGAGGAAAAACGGGTTTTGATTTTTTGTCCTCCTCGTCCTGCTGCTCCCGGCTCCCGGCTCGAAACCTCAGGGGGGCAGTTGTTTTATATACCTGGTTTTAAAAAGGACGGATGTATGGACGAAAAGGAACTCATCAGGCGCATCAGAGGCGGCGAAACCGCGCTATTCTCAGAGGTTATTACGAAATACAAAAAGGCGGTCTATAACCACGCCTATAATTTCCTGCGCAACAAAGAGGAGGCAGAGGACGCCCTGCAGGAGATATTTATTTCCATTTACAACAATCTGGCAAATTTCAGGGGTGACTCGAAACTCTCAACGTGGATATACAGGATAACGGTTAACACCTGCACGAACAGGTTAAAACAGCTGCAGCGCCACAGGGCGCATACCACGGAAGAGATTGTCAACGAGGGTACCGAGGAGGAACACAGCCTGCTCGACGGATTGAAGGAAAAAGAGGAAAAAGAACCCGACAGGGCGTATACATCCGCGCAGGTCAGGGCGAAAATCTTTGAGAGAATAGACGAACTCACGGACGAACAGAAACATGTCATCATGCTCCGTGATGTTGACGGGCTATCATACGAGGAGATAGGGCAGATAATGAAACTGTCGGTCTCGGCCGTCAAATCAAAACTTTTCAGGGCGAGGGAAAACCTGCGTGAGAAACTCATAAAAGATGATATTTTGTAGATTTTAGTGCGAAACTTTTTCACCTGCGCGTTGTCTATATATACAGGTGAAGGAAAAGGAGCAAGTAAAATGACTGCCAAATGCTCACAGTTCAAAGAACTGATAATGGAGATGGTGGACGGTGAATTGCCGGAAACCGATATTTTATCCGTCAGGGAGCATATAAAGTCCTGCCCCGAATGCCTAAAATACGAAAAAGAACTTAAAAATATGGTTAAAATAACGGCCTCAATGCGTGTTGAGGCGCCTGTTTTTGCCGAAAACAGGATTATGGCGGCTATTAATTCACAGAAAAAAAAGCCCGCGTTTTCCATGTCCGGGGTATTATCCTATGCATCTTCGTTCGCGGTCATTTTGGTCGTGGCCACTCTCATTATATATAAACCTGCGGGCGGACCCAAATCAGACCTGACCTCTATAAAAGATGCCCCGGTTATCGTATCAGGCAAAACAAATATTTCAAAAAATGAAAAAAATACAATCATGCCCAAAATAGCCGTAAGAACTGATGAAAAGCCCGTGACTGCTGTGAGGATAATAAATATCAAACCAAAAGCGCCTGCGGTTGTTGAACAGGATGTGCAGGCTGCTTCGGTTTCGGATAACAGGAACATAGCGGGCAAGGCAGATGCCGTGGCTCCAAAGCAGGATACGGCTGTAAAAGATGCCAATTATGGGGTAAATAATATAGAGCAGGCGGGTGTTATTACATCTGCAAAGGTCACGCCTGTGCCAACAGTGCCGGGGATACCGCTGTTGAACACGGATAAGGCCATAGTGGCAAATAACGTCATCAACCCGCGCTTAAACCAGGCGGCCAGGATAGTGATACAGGTGGACGAGGAGTCCAGGTGCGTCATCAGGATATATGACGAGAGGGTCAGGAAAGTGGCCGAGATACTGGATGAGACCAAATCCGCAGGCAAGTATGAGGCCCTGTGGTACGGCAAAAACGACAGCGGCTCGACAGTTGCAGAGGGTGCGTATTATGTTTACATACAGATAGGCACCAGGGTCATCAAGAAACCTATAATAGTGATAAAAAACTGATAGCCGGTCGTCAGGGGAAAGGGTACTAAAACAGTCAAAAAGCAAAACGATATTTGGTAAAATATGCTGTTTTATACGTTAAAACGCTGTTGACAATTCTTTTTAGGAAAGTTATAATATATTCACGTACAAATGTTATAGGGGTTGTATGTGAAACTTCAAGCGGGGACGCCTGCATGAAGGCCCAAAACAAAAAGAGGTATACGCGCATGAAACGTCTTTATTTTGCATGCTTAATCGTTTTTATTACTCTCCTTTCCGGTTCGTCGGTATTCGCAGGAAAATATCCATTCCCGATAAACAAAAACTATACGGCCGGCATCAGGGTGACCAATTTTAATGCTGCCTCAATCCTGTCCATGTACAATACATGGAAATCCAGGTATGTGGTGACCGCGTCCCCCGGTCAGAGGGTCATAAGCCCCGAGGTCATAATGAACAATTATGACACGACAGTATCAGAGGGCCAGGCATATGGAATGTTGCTCGCTGTTTATTTTGATGATCAGACTCTTTTCAATAACCTCTGGGCTTATAAAGTGGCTAAAACAACCGCGGCAGGCAAGGCGTCAGGCCTCATGCCGTGGGTTATCAGTTCAGGCGGAACGGTACTCGATTCAAACTCGGCTTCAGACGCGGACTTTGATATAGCGTTTGCATTGCTCATGGCATCGGTCCAGTGGGGTGACGCAGGAGTATATAATTACGCAAACCTGGCCGCAACGGAAATAATGCATTGCCGCCAGTATGATATCAGTTCTACAGATTTCCACGTCAAACCGGGCGACGGATGGGACGACTGGTCTTATCCTTCCTATTATTTCCCGGCCTATTTCAGGGTTTTCGCAGAGGTTGACTCCGCACCCACAACATGGAACAACGCCATCGCAAAGGTCTATACCAATATGGCAAACAACAGGAACTCCACATCGGGGCTCGTGGGCGAGATATGCAATGCTGACGGTTCCAGGAGGACCGATAACCCGTGCGGCGCCGGATGCGATGGCAGGATATTCAAATACAACTCATGCCGCGTGCCTTTCAGGTTCGCCATGGACTATGTATGGAACGGCGCGGCGCTGGCAGGGACACAGACCAGCATGAACGCCTCATTTTTTAACGGTATATCCCCGGCAAACGTAAAAGACGGCTACTATATATCAGGCAACACGGTAGAGGGCGCGTATAATAACGCGGCATTCGTAGGGCCCGCAGGCTGTTCGCTCATGTACTCATCAACTTATGCTTCATCACTGGCAACTTACTATTCAAGAACCAGCAGCTTTAGCGTCACGGAATCGTACTACAACGGCACACTGCAACTTTTGACCATACTATTGATGACAGGCAACTTCCATAACCTGCGTAACGCCGGTGCACCGCTCCCGACAAACACACCGACCACACCGCCCACGAGTCAGCTGCTCGATGATTTCGAGGATTTCATGCCAACCCTCGATACGCAGAACAACTGGGGCGGCTACTGGTACACATGGGAATCGAGGGCAAACCTTGGCGCGGGCACGAACGTATGGCCGGGCCAGGGCGCGTTCCTCACCATGACAGCGGGCGGCTCAACCGGCGACAGCACTTATTATCTCAAAGTCACAGGAACCAAGGCAGCGGCTGTTGACCCGAACTACCCGTCGGTAGGTATCGGCACAGAACTGGCCCAGGACGCCCAGACGCTCGGGCTTTCAGTCAACGTAATGGATTTTTATAACTACGGCGCGGGCAGCGGTTCTGCCGGCGGCGTCATGTTTGATGTCAAAGGCGACGGCACAACCTCGTACAAAATAGCGTTGAATCCAAAGGGATCGGAAACACTTCACCCGGATTCGGCGTACTACGAATACACATTCATACCGCCATCCACCTGGACGCATTTGGAGGTGGCTTTCAACATGTTCACACAGCCGACTTGGTCGTCAAACCTGGTGCCAATCGCGACCGTGCTCTCAATACTGCAGAAACTGCAGTGGCAGAACGGCGCGAACACGGCAATGACGTTTAACCTGAGTCTGGATAACGTGGGATTTTATCCATATATATGGCCACCTACACCGATACCTACCTCGACGCCAACATTGACGCCCTCCAGAACAGCAACTTTCACGCAGACACCGGTTTTTGGGCCGTCGGAACTGCTGGATGACTGCAATGATGGCAACGGAACCAACAACTGGGGCGGGCCGTGGTACACCTATAACGACGCTTCAAACTCCGGGACGTCTTATGTAGTACCTATCCCCGGCGGTTCTTTCAACATGCAGGCTCCGGGCGCGGCTACAACCAGCTATGCGGCCAGGATAACTGCTGTAGTAACGGATGTTTACGCGAACGGCTATGTGGGCATAGGCACGGGATTGAGCCCGCTCATGGCATCGGACATGGCCGTGAACTGCACGGGTTTTACCGGCATCAGGTTCTATGTAAAGGTCTCGCCGGTAGCTATGCCCATAGATATAAAACTAAAACCAAAATCAACCATAATTACCGGTTCGGATGACTACAAATACAGGATTGTCGCGCCGACCACGTGGACGCAGGTACAGCTATTCTTCACCGAATTTACGCAGGAAGGGTGGGGAACAACGGTCACCCTCGCGAACGTCAAGAGCAACCTGCTCGCGGTAGCGTGGCAGAGCGTGGGACAGCCGTGGCCTTATATAGACCTATGGGTGGACCAGGTTGAGATGTTCCCGAGTCAGGGTTGGACACCCACCAGGACGCCTTCGCCGTCGGCCAGTATGACATCAACGCGCACACCGTCACCTTCGGCATCACCAACCTCAACGGCCTCACCTACGGCAACGCCGAGCAGGACATATACGGGTACAAATACGGCGACGCCGACAGGCACGTCCACAGGGACGGCCACAGGCACAAACACAGCGTCTCCGACAGGGACAAATACGAACACACCGCTCCCAACGTCAACATATACAGGCACACGTACGGTATCCCCGACATCTACAAGCACCTCGACGGGCACGCCTACCAGGACAGGGACTCCGACCTCAACGTCCACGGCAACACCGACTTACACCGGGACGCTGAGCTCCACTCCCACAGTGACGCCGACATTTACCATATCGCAGACGCATACGGTTTCGCCGACCTTTACGGAATGGGCAGGCTCGCCTACGGATACGCCGACATCTACGGCAACGCCGTCTGCGACACCAACATTTACGGCAACGGGTACGTTGACAAGGACAGGAACACCGACTTCAACATCCACATTGACGTCTACGGACACGAGTACTTCGACCCCGACAGGGACATTTACGATGGCGAATTCGCCTACGTCAACATTTACGACAGGACCATCTTTCACATTCACTGTCACGCCTGAGGGGACGCTAACAAACACGCCGATAGTTTCGGCCACTTTGACTGTAACATCCACAAGCACGGCAACTCCGACATATACGGATACGCCAACGTTCGGCATCAGCATGACAGATACTTTCACGCCGACAGAGACAAATACCATAGGCCTATTGCCGACGAACACGGTACCGGCTGGTTCGTGCCTGCTGGACAACATGGACGATAACGACAATGACAATGCATACGGTGGTTTTTGGTATAGTTATACCGGAGGCACCCCTGCGACGGTATCGCCTGCCTCGGGAGAG
>JAJFUW010000167.1 GCA_021372235.1 Spirochaetia bacterium | reverse complement strand
GCAGGGCTTCGCGCACCGGGCCGTAACTTTTTATCCTGTCTATTGCCTCCTGCGCGGCCATGACCTCTTGTTCCAAATTCTGTTTTGACGCTATCTGCAGCAGGGGGTTGGTCTCGAGCGCGGCCTCGAACGAGACCGGTTCGTAACTTTTTTTGCGGAAGTACATCTTTATCTCATTGCCCGCTATCCTGTAGAGCCAGGATGAAAAGGGGAAGCCCTTCCAGCGGAATGAACCGATGTGCTTTAACGCCTTGAAAAATGTCTCGGAGGTAATGTCGCGGCCCGCCTCCGCGCTGCCTGTGCGGTACATGGCGTAGCGCAGTATGCGGTCGTAGTATTTGTCATAAAGCAGACCAAAGGCCTGAGGGTCTTTTTTTGCACACTCTATGAGCTGGCGTTCGGTTTCCTGTACCACATGAACCTCCGAGGTTACATTAGTATAATGCCATGGGAGGGAGGGGGTTGCAAGAAAAACGAGTTGAAGAGACTGGAGATTGGAGCCAGGAAGTGAAGTGCATCCCAGAGGAATACGACGAGCCAGGAGCCAGAAGCCAGGAGGGGAGGAAACGAGCCAGGAGGAGGGAGAGTAAGGCGAACCACGATAAACAAAGACAAACAAAGACAACACAAAACAAATCCTACTCGTTTCCTCTGTTTTGGTTTCTTCGCTCCTGGCTCGTTTCCTTTTTTTAGTTTTTAACCACCCTTTCCGTTAAAAACCACAAATTTGCCTCACCTAACACTACATTGGTTTCACACAGTCAACAAACAACCATATAAATATGGCACATTTCAAACTTTAAAAATGTGGAAACCACCCGCCTGCGTCCCTTTTTCTATTGACACACACTATTTATAGTTCTAAAATGACCCCGTGGGATAGAGTGGCATGAAAGGGTATATTTTGGCACTAAAGTGCACAAAAAAGCGCACAAAGTGGGATGCAATGTTTGTTTTTGCGGAGAAATTCTGTCCGGGGATAATTCTATCCCGGGCCTGATATATTTTTATTATCCGCCTGCATGGCGAAAAAGGAGAAAGAGATGGCGTTAAAGACCGGTTTTGTTGGGACCTACCAGCATAACCTTGACGCGAAAAACAGGGTTTCCATGCCTGCCAAGATAAAGAAATACATAGAGGAGATGGAGCAGGACCCTGAACGCGGTTCAAGCATAATCCTAATCAAAAGCCATGATCGTTCGGGCAACGAATGCCTGGAGGGCTTCATGGTCAGCGATTGGGAGCGCATGGTGGGCAAGGTCCAGCAGGAGATGAATTTCGTAAGGAAAGAAGAGGACATGGACCTGGATGAAGTGGCGGAAAAGGCCGATACGGTGCAGATAGACAACAGCGGCAGGATAATGATAAACCCCATGTTAAAGGCGCACGCAAAAATATCGAGAGGTGTTGTTTTTACCGGCTCCATAGACAGGTTCCGTGTATGGAGCGCTGAAAAATACGCCGAAAAAAATAACGGGAGGCAGTGATGAGTTTAAAGACAGAGTCAAAGAAGGTTGTGGTGCTGATACTGAAGGGGAACATAGACATCGAGGACATGCTGGCGTTAAAGGGCATAGTGACGTCATTCGTGGAAAAGGAAAATTTCTATTTTATCCTGGATTTCTCCGGGGTTGACCACATAAACGTCTCCGGCATCGAGTATCTGAACGAACGCAAGGACCGCACGCGCACGCTCGGCGGGGACTTAAAGATTATTGGCGCCAACGATTACGTCAAAAACCTGTTCATATATGCCGGCTACTGGGGCGAGTTCGAATTTTTTCAGAAGGAAGAAGAGGCAATAAGGTCCTTTGAAAACCTGATATGAATTTTACGCATGCCTCCGTCATGTTGAACGAGTCCCTGGAGTTTCTGAACGTTTTAGGGAGCAACGGGACCTACGTGGATGCCACGCTGGGGCTGGCCGGGCACAGCAGCCGGATGCTGGAACTGCTGGGGCCAAACGCACGGGTTTTGGGGATTGAATGTGACGAGAGAAACTTAAACGAGGCCTCGGCCAGGCTTGCGGGAGACAGGCGGTTCAAACCCGTGCACGGCAATTTCAGGGACATGGACGTTCTTTTAAAGCGGGAACGCATAGAGGCCATAGACGGGGTGCTTTTTGACCTTGGAGTTTCCAGCGCACACTTTGACGACGCAAGCCGCGGCTTTTCGTTCTCAAAAGAGGCCCCGCTGGACATGCGTCTCGACGCTTCGTCGGGCATAACAGCCTCGGACGTGGTGAACAAGTACCGCAAAGAGGAACTGGAGCGGGTCATCAGGGAGTACGGCGAGGAGCACAAGGCGGGAAAGATAGCGGACTGCATAATCAGGTCCAGACCGGTCAAGACGACCGTGGAACTGGCGGAAATAATAAAAAGGGCCAAATACAAACCTGGCCATGAAAAGACGCACCCGGCCACGCAGGTTTTCCAGGCGGTCAGGATAGAAGTGAATGACGAGATAAACGCCCTGAGGCAGGGGCTGGACAGGTCACTGAAATTATTGAAGAGCGGAGGCAGGATAGCGGTCATCAGTTTTCACTCGCTCGAGGACAGGGTGGTAAAGCAGTTGTTCGCGAGGGAAGCCTCGGATTGCGTGTGCGAGAACAAGAGGATGCCGTGCAACTGCGGACACAGGGCCTCGCTTAAGCTCCTGACGAAAAAGCCGGCCGTGCCTGCACAGGAAGAGATGGAAGCAAACCCGAGGTCCAGGAGCGCCAGACTCCGCGCCGCGGAAAAAATTTAAAAGAGGTATAGATGGAAAGAAGATTTTTAAGAGTTATAAATCCGGCCAATTCGGGCATGAAAAGCGCGCCCCGAGGGCTGATGAAATGGATAATAACCGTCTTCATATGGCTCTTTGTCTGCGGCTGGTTCGAGTTCCAGGCGATAGAGTTTGACAGGGAAAAGAGCGGCTACACGCGCGAACTGGAGAAACTAAAAAACCAGAACAGGCTGCTGGAGTACCGGGTGCAGGCCCTCCAGGAGAACGGCAGGTTCAGGGACGCCGCAAAATCAAGGTACGGTTTCATAGAACCCGACAGGAACCACGTGATACTGGTAAAAAAACAGAGCGGGTTTTTCGGGTCGCTGTTTAATTAAAACCCCGGTTTTAGTCCGGGATATTATTACGGGAGAATGATGCTGGATTCGAACAGGACGACAAAGCGCATAGAGATACTGATGCTGTCGGCAGGGCTGGTACTGCTTGTATTTGTGGGCCAACTAATAAACCTGCAGGTTTTTCACTATAAATTCTACAAAAACAGGGCGCAGAAACAGTCGCTCGAGTCTGTCAAACAGCAGATAGGCAGGGGCACCATATACACGGCGGATGGCAGGGAAGCGGCTGTCTCCATGAAATCATATTCGATAACCGCGAACCCGGGCCGAGTCAGGAACAAGGCCGCGGTCGCGGATTTTTTGGCCAGGGCGACGGGCGGCAGCCGCGCGGAGATTTACGGTAAACTGCGTTCGGGCAAGGATTTCGTATATCTGGCGCGCAAGGTTGATGCCGACAGGGCGGGTGCGGTCATAGAGAAAAATTTTGCCGGCATATACCCGGTGCTCGAGGAAAAAAGGTATTATCCGCTAAAAGAGACAGCGGGCCACATAACGGGATTTTCCGGAACCGACAACATAGGGCTGGAAGGCGTGGAAAAAGCATACGAGAAATACCTGCGCGGAAAGATGGGCACGGTGCTCGTGCGCCGTGACGCCAAGGGCAGGAAGATATCGCTCGACAGCATCGCGGTAAAAAAAGCCGAGGCAGGCGCTGACCTGTACCTGACGATAGACTCCAACATACAGTCGTACTGCGCCGGCGAGCTGGCAAGGACGGCGGAAAAGTACAGGGCAAAGGCGGGCATGGCAATAGTAATGAAACCGGAGACCGGCGAGATACTGGCGCTGGCAAACTACCCGACATACGACCCAAACGAGTTCTCGCGCTATGGCAACGAGGCTTTGCGCAACAGGATAGTGACCGACATGTTTGAACCGGGGTCCACGTTCAAGATATTCACGATGGCTGCAATCCTAAAAGACAGGCCGGGAGCTTATAACGAAAAGGTGCACTGCGGCGACGGCAAGCAGTATTTTTTTGACAGGTACGTACGCGACCACGAGGGCCACGGATGGCTCACTGTCCCGGAGGTCATAAAATATTCCTCCAACATAGGAATGGTCAATCTGGCTATGAGGGTAAAACCGGCCAAACTTTACAGCGAGTACGCGTGTTTCGGGTTCGGGGAAAAGACGGGCATAGACCTGCCCGGCGAGGCACAGGGCATACTGCGCACCGTTGACAAATGGAACAACGCGACGCTCGCGTCCATACCCTACGGCCAGGAGGTGGCGGTGACCGGCATGCAGCTGGCGCGCGCTTATGCCGCGCTGGCCAACGGCGGTTACATGGTGAAACCGTACATAGTGGACAGGATAGAAAAGGACGGCAGAACCGTCTACCGCCATAAAGCGGAAAAATCCGGCAGGGTGATAGACAACGGGACCAGGGAAAAACTGGTAAAGATGCTGGAAACGGTCTGCGAGCCGGACGGTACCGGAAAAAAAGCGGCTATCACCGGCTACACAGTTGCCGGGAAGACCGGTACGGCGCAGAAACACAGCCAGGGCGGCAGGGGCTATGCGTACAACAAATACATCTCGACATTTATAGGTTTCCTGCCGGCAGAAAAACCCGAAGTGCTGGCCATGTACATGCTCGACGAGCCGGACCCGATATTCCAGTACGGCGGCGACACGGCGGCCCCGGCATTCCGCAACCTGAGCAACATGATGATATCATACCTGCACATACTGCCGGACGGGGGGGTGAGCCAGGCGGCGGTCAAATCAAAGGACGCGCCGGAAGAGACAAAACAGGAAAATGTCGTGCTCCCGGATTTCCAGATGAAGCGGTACTCTGAGGCCAGGAGATTTTTTACAGAGCGGGAGATAAAACACACCAGGGTCGGGTTCGGCAGGACCGTGATATCACAGTGGCCCGAACCCGGAAAGACGGTCGGACCCAACGACAGGATTACGGTATTTTTGGGCGACGTGACAAAGACGAACGAGACGCGTATATACGTGCCTGACCTGCGCGGTTGTACGCTGCGCAAGGCCATAGACATACTCGAGGTCTACGGGCTAAAGGCAAAATGCTCGGGCTCAGGCGTGGCCATAAGCCAGGCGCCAAAACCCGGGGTGGCTGTTAAAAAAGGCGGGGTCGTGGTCATATCATTTGAATCAAAGGACAAAACATAATGGCAGCCATGGAACTGGGGACCCTGCTAAAATATGCCGGCGACTGCAGGGTGCTGCGAGGGAACGTTAAAAATGTTATTATAAAAGAAATAGCCGAAAATTCGGGTTCGTGCAAAAAGGGCAGCCTGTTTGTGTGCGTAAAGGGTGTGGAAAAAAACGGCCACGATTACGCCGCTGACGCGGCACAGCACGGCGCTTCGGCAGTCATAGTGCAGCATGAAACCACGATACCCGGCAGTTGCGTTGTCATACAGGCGGCAGACTCAAAAAAGGCGCTTTTTGACATGACTGACGCATTCTACGCGGCGGCCAAAAAGAAAGTGAAGATAATAGGGGTCACGGGGACAAAAGGCAAGACCACCGTGACATACCTGCTGGATAGTATGCTGAAGGCGAAATACAAAAAAGATAACGCTGTCATAGGAACCATAGGTTACAGGATAGGCAGGAAATTATACAGGGCCGAGAATACGACACCGTCCAACGTAAAGATACACAGGATGATAGCAGAGGCCGCGGACAAAGGCATAAGATGGGTCATTATCGAGGCCTCGTCCCACGCCCTGGACCAGGGAAGGCTGAAGAACATAACGTTTGACAGGGCTGTTTTGACGAACGTAACGCGCGACCATTTTGATTATCATAAGACGTTTGCAAATTACCTGAGAGCGAAACTGACAGCGGCGCGGGAAAACCTGAAAAAAGGCGGGGTGCTGGTGGTCAACGCCGACTCAAAGGGCGCGCAGGAGTTTATAAAAGAAGGCAGGAAGAAAAAAGCGGAGGTCCTGACGTACTCATGGAGCGGCCGCACTGACCTGAAACTGAAATTTTATGATATAGACATAAAGGGCATGGATTTTGAACTGGAGATAGGCGGCGAAAAAGAGGTCTTTCACAGCAAACTGGTGGGAGAGCATAACATATATAATGTGATGGCGGCTGTCGCGGCCCTGCACGGCATCGTGGACCTAAAGACCGCGGAGCGCGCGGTGCGTTCTTTCAAAACGGTCAAGGGCAGGCTCGACAAGGCGTATGACGGCAGGTTCACGGTGCTGGTGGATTTTGCCCACACGCCGGACTCGCTTGAAAAAATACTGACAACGCTCAACGAACTGAAAAAGAGGAGGATAATCACGGTGTTCGGCGCAGGCGGCAACCGCGACAGGGGAAAGAGGCCGATGATGGGTGAGGCAGCGGCCAGGCTGTCGGACAAAGTTATTGTCACCTCCGATAACCCGAGGTTTGAGGAACCACAGGAGATAATAAAGGATGTGCTGGCCGGCATAAAGGACAAGAGCAACGTGGAGGCCATAACGGACAGGCGCACGGCGATTGCACACGCGATAAAGATGGCGCAAAAGGACGATATCATACTACTGGCAGGCAAGGGCCATGAGGATTACCAGATAGTAAAGGATAAAAAACTGCATTTTGACGACAGGGAAACCGTACTTGAACTCATAAAGGAGCTTAAATGCGATTAAGTTTAAGCCGGATAGTAAAGACGCTAAAGAGTCCTTCAAAAGTTAAAGAGGCGCAGGTAACGGGTATCTGCACGGATTCCAGGAACGTAAAAAAAGGCGACCTGTTTTTCGCTATAATCGCGGCAAACGACGGCCACGATTACGTTGGTACCGCACTGGAAAATGGGGCCGTGGCCGCGGTAGTGCAAAAGGACGTCGCCGGCATCGGGGAGGAACGCCTGGTGCGGGTTGCGGATACAAAAGAGGCGCTTTTACAGCTGGCGGCTTACTATTATAAGGGCTTTAGCGTAAAGTCCGCGGCTGTGACCGGGTCAAACGGAAAGACAACGACAAAGGAACTGCTCTCTGCCTGTCTTGCGGCAAAATACGCAACGCACAGGTCCGTGAAGAGTTTTAATAATTATCTGGGGGTGCCGCTGACGGTATTGGGTCTGGACCCGGCCCATAAAGCCCTCGTGCTGGAGATAGGGATGAACCACAAAGGGGAGATAAAAAAGTTGATAACCCCCTTTCCGGTGGATGCGGCGGTCATAACGAACGTGGGCAAGGCCCACATGGGGTTCTTTAAGGACGGGGAAAAGGGAATAGCGCGCTCAAAGGCCGAGATAATGGACGGTGTAAAGCGCGGCGGATGCGTCATCATAAACCGCGACGACAGGTATTACGGATATTTGAGACAAAAGGTAAAAGACAGGAGGCTGCATTTGATTACTTTCGGCCTTGATAACGAAGCGGATGTAAGGATAACAAAATACAGGTTCTTTGATAACAGGACGCAGTTCACGGCATTAATAGAGGGCAGAGAATACGGATTTAGTTTTGGGCTGAAGGGCACGCACAACCTGTACAATGCATCGGCCGCAATCGCCGCGGCAGTCGCCCTGGGCGTCGAACCCGCACTTTTACCCGCAGCGCTAAAAGGGTTCAAACTGGAAGGGTTCATGCGTTATGAGGAGAAAAGGATGAAAAACGGAGTTCTCCTCATAAATGATTGTTACAACGCAAACCCGGACTCGTTTTCTGCGTCTATTGAGACGCTGAAAAGATCGCACCACCGCAACCTGGTGGTTCTGATGGGCGACATGAACGAACTCGGCGCTCAGGCGGCAAAGTACCACAGGGAGACAGGCGGCAGGTTCAAAGGCCTCGGCATAAAGAGGTTTTTTATATACGGAAAGTACGCGAAATACGTGAAAGAGGGCTACGGCAGGGCGGCCAAAACTTATACGGACAGGAACAGACTGGCTGCGGATTTAAAGACAGCGGTCGGGCCCGGATGCACGCTGTTTGTGAAAGGCTCGAGGGGCAACAAACTTGAGGAGATATTGGCGGCAGTATTTTAGATTTTGTTTTCCGGGCCGCTGACGGACGCAAGAGATAAAATGGAGAAAAGGAGAAAAAAAGAGGATGTTTTATCATCTGATATACCCGCTGCATGTGTATGTCTCGGGTTTCAACGTATTCCGTTACATTACGGTCAGGGCGGCGTTTGCGGCGATAACAGCTTTCATAATATCTATGCTCATAGGCAAATATGTAATAGCCTGGCTTAAGAGCCTGTCAGTGACCCAGGTCATCAGGGAAGAGGGACCAAAGGAGCATCTGTTAAAAAAGGGCACCCCGACAATGGGCGGCATAATAATACTTGCAGCGTTTTTTGGCGCGATGCTGCTGTGGTGCAGGTTTGACAACAACTACGTTTACATAGTATTTTTCGCGGCGCTGTGGTTCGGCGCCATCGGGTTCGTGGACGATTTCATGAAACTAAAGGTAGGCACGAAGGGCCTCGCCGCGAAATGGAAATTTTTGCTCCAGCTGGCGGGAGGGCTAATCGTGGCTTTTATGTACGCGGGGTTCAGCGACCCGGCGTTCAAATACGCGACGCTTTTGAACGTGCCTTTCGTGAAAAACCCCGTGGCAGTACCGTTGTGGGCGTACATCATTTTCATTATGGTCTTAATAGCGGGCTGGTCAAATGCCGTGAATTTTACGGACGGCATGGACGGGCTGGCGTCGGGGCTGCTCCTGTTCATTTTCGGAACCTTTGTTGTGCTCTCATATATAATAGGTAACTTCAGGATGAGTGAGTACCTGTTCATAATGCACATACCAAAGGCCTCGGAGATAACCGTGATATGCGCGGCCATGACAGGCGCCATACTCGGGTTTTTGTGGTTCAATACCTACCCGGCAGAGGTTTTTATGGGTGACGTGGGGGCACTCATGCTGGGCGGTGTGGTGGGCACGGTCGCGGTTCTCATAAAACAGGAACTGCTGCTGCTCATAGTAGGCATCATATTCGTGGCCGAGGTGGCCTCGGTCATGATACAGGTGACTGGTTACAAATTAACTAAAATGAGGGTATTTAAAATGGCACCGCTGCACCACCATTTCCAGTTAAAGGGTGTGCCGGAACCGAAACTGATAATACGTTTCTGGATAGTTGCGGTAATAGTACTGCTGTTCACATTGAGCACGCTCAAACTGAGGTGAAATAAATGACGGATTTGAAAGGAAAGACGGCAATAGTTTTAGGCGCCGGCAAAAGCGGCATATCCACGGCGCGGTTCCTGCTGACACGGGGGTTAAAAAAGATAATTTTAAGCGACACAAAACCGAGTGCGAAATTTGATGATGAGGCGTTCGCACTTGAAAAACAGGGCGTGACGCTGGAGACGGACGGCAACAAGGATTCTTCCATAATGGAAGCGGACCTGATAATAGTGAGCCCCGGAGTTCCGGTCCTGCCCAAATGGCGCGAAACGGCCGACAGGCACAACAAAACACTCGTGGGCGACGTTGAGTTCGCCTATCAGTTCTTCAAGGATTCCAAAGTAATAGCCATAACAGGCACGAACGGCAAGACGAC
>JAJFUW010000166.1 GCA_021372235.1 Spirochaetia bacterium | reverse complement strand
AGTGTCGGGGTGGTTGATTTCTGGTTGAAATGCGAGGCGGAGTATTTTGCCGGTGCGGAAGTGCCCAGGATGTTGATCGTCATCTCCTTTGCCTTGCGGTAGTTGATGCCCGTCTCTATCAGGACGCGCGCCGCTATGCCTTCGCCCTCTTTTAAAAGTCCCAGCAGGAGGTGCTCCGTGCCTATGTAGTTATGGCCCAACACCTGCGACTCCTCGGCCGCGAGTTCAAAAACCTTTTTGGTCTGCGGCATGAAAGGTATCTCTCCCGCCAGCATGGTGGCGCCGGCAGAATCAATGATGCGATCCTCGGTTTCCACGCGGAGCTTCTCGAGGTCAATGTTGAGTGATTCCAGCACGGCCGCGGCTATGCCGCCGCCGTCCTTTATGATGCCGAGCAGAATATGCTCGGTGCCGAGGTAGTCATTGCCTATCCTGACAGCCTCTTCCCTGGCTAACGCTATGACTTTCCTGGCTCTGTCTGTGAATTTGTCGTACATTCGCAACCCCTATTGGTGGTCTTTTTTCAGGGCATCGGTCCAAGGTCCATGGTCCAAAATAGCACCCACCGTCCTTTGGACCCCGGACCCTGAACCCTGGACCGTATTTTTGCCCTATTTTACCTTAACCCCGACCTTTTTCGTCAGTGTCTTGTATTTCGCGATAAGCTTGTGCGTTACCGGCCCGGGTTTGCCGGTACCTATGACCCTGCCGTCTATTTTCGTAACCGGTATAATCTCCGCGGCAGTTCCCGTCAGGAAACACTCATCCGCGGTATACAAATCGTAACGTGTGAGCATCTTTTCAACGACCTTTATTTTTAACGTTTTGGCCAGGTCAATCACCGTTTCCCTCGTTATGCCGTCCAGCGCGCCGGCCGACATATCGGGTGTGATAACTGCTCCGCCGGTGACTATGAACAGGTTGTCCCCTGTCGCCTCGGCCACATAGCCGGCATTGTTTATCATAACAGCCTCGAGCGAACCGTGGTTGGCGCACTCGATTTTTGCCATGATATTGTTGAGGTAATTGAGCGATTTTATTTTCGGGTCCAGGCACTCGGCCAGGCTCCTGCGCATGGCCACGGTTGTGATGGCCAGCCCGTTCAGGTAGTACTCCTCCGGGTACATACTTATCGCGTCCGCAATGATAAAATAGGCGGCGCCTTCCCTGCATTTTTTCGGGTCCAGCCCCAAATCGCCCACACCGCGCGTGACTACCGTCCGGATATAACCGTCCTTTAGAGGGCTTGCCTTCACGGTCTTGACATGCTCTTTTATCATCTGTTCCTTTGATATCGGTATGGTCAGCATGATGGCCTTTGCCGAATTATAGAGCCTGTCTATATGCTCCTCGAGCTTGAATATATTTTTCGAATAAAACCTGATGCCTTCGAATACACCGTCACCGTACAGTAATCCGTGGTCAAAAACAGATATAACAGCCTTTTCCTTTGGTACCAGCTTGCCGTTCAGATTTATCAACATGATCAGATACCTTCCTTTCCGTATTTTACGGTTTTTATCGCGCCGTCGTCTATCATGATTACCCTGTTGCCGTAGGCTGTGAGCGCCTCGTTGTGGGTCACGATGACGAAAGTTTGTTTGAAACTTCTATTAAAATCCAGTATGATTTTGTGGATAATTTCCGCATTTGCCTTGTCCAGGTTACCGGTAGGCTCATCCGCAAAGACTATCTCGGGGTCGTTGATGAGCGCCCTGGCTATTGCTACCCTCTGCTGCTCGCCGCCGGACAATTGTGACGGCCTGTGTAACAATCTACCACCTAACCCTATTGTTATCAACAGTTTTTTGGCTTTCTCGGCGGCCGCTTTCTGGCTCACCCCGGCCATGAGCGCCGGGATTGCCACGTTCTCCACGGCGTTGAATTCCGGCAGGAGGTGGTGGAACTGGAAGACAAAACCGAACTTTTTGTTGCGCAAATCAGCCAGCCTCTCATCGGAGAGCCCGTAGATGTCTTCATTATTGAGAAGTACCTTGCCGCTGTTGGGCCTGGAAAGCCCGCCCAGGATGGAGAGCAGCGTTGACTTGCCCGAACCCGACGGCCCTATCAGCATGAGCAGTTCCCCCCTGGAAACTTCCAGGTTTATCTCCTTCAGGACATTGAGCTGGTTCCTGCCCGTCACAAAAGTTTTCTTTATCTCCCTGCACGCGAGTATGCTACTCATAACGGATTGCCTCCACAGGGTCCAGTTTGGCCGCGTTATACGCCGGGTATATAGTGGCCAAAAACGATATCAGTATGGATATTAACGGTACCAGGATGACCTCGCTCCATTTGACCGACACGGCCAGCGTGTCTATGTAATAGACGCTCCCGCCTCCGGGCATGGCCAGCGGGTGCACCTTCAGGAACCAGCACATGGCCAGCCCTATGACGAACCCGATGAGCGACCCTATAATGCCCGTTGCCACCCCCTGTATTATGAATATGTTCATTATGTCCGAATTGTTCGCTCCCATGGATTTCAGTATCCCGATGTCCTTGGTCTTGCGCATGACTATCATGATGAGCGTCGACGCTATGTTAAAAGCCGCGACCACCACTATGAGTGTCAATATGATGCCCATCGCCCATTTTTCTATGGCGAGGGCCTTGAACAGGTTTGTGTTCATGGACATCCAGTCGCGCGCCCATATGGATTTGTATTTGCGGTGTATCTCGCTGGATATGAGCGACGCATTCTCCAGGTTATCCGCCCTGATGGCTATCCCCGTGACCACGTCCGGCTTGTCAAAAAGTTTCTGGGCGGTTCCGATGGAAACGTACGCAAAAGTGGTGTCCGCGTCGTACATACCCGCCTCAAAAACACCGACTATCGTCATCTTTGACATCTTGGGCATCATGCCTGCTGGTGTTTTGTAAAATACCGGCGAGATGAGCACTACGTCATCGCCCAGATCCGCGTTTATAATGTTCAAAAGTTCCTTGCCTACCACTATCCCGCTCTTGTTGTCGGGCAGTTCCTTCATGATGAAATCCATGTCTCCGCGTTTTATATATTTGTTCAGGTTGTTGACCTTTGATATCTCAGCTGGGTTGACACCCCACAGCACCATTCCCTGGACACTGTCCCCGGACTTTAGCATGACCTGCCCCATGTAATAGGGCGCGACAGCCTCGACGTGGTCTATCTTTTTAAGTTCTTTGGCTACTGACCCATATTCCGATATACCATCCTTGTAATATGACATGGCCACAACGTGCGCGTTCGTGCCGATTATTTTGTCGCGTATATCCTCGTGAAAACCGTTCATGACCGAGGTCACCACGACCAGCGCGATGACCCCTACCGCTATACCCGCGATCGAGATAAAACTGATGAGCGAAATGAAACCCTGCTTTTTTGCCAGCAGGTAACGGAGGCCGATGAAAAAATTAAATGGTCGGGCCATAAAGACTCCTTTTGTCAAAAATCTCAAGTGTAAGACTGTAAACCACAATAAATCCGCGTGAGGAATAAAACGAGCCGGGAGCCAGAAGCCGGGAGTCGAGGAACCGAGGCAGGATTAAAGTACGAGGAGAGCGGGTTTTTTTGGTTATACTCGCATTTCCTTCCGGGCTCGTTTACTAATCTCCTAATTTTTGGCTCGTATTTCTACTTCCCCTCGGGTCTCATGAGGGGGAACAAGATCACATCCCTTATCGACGCCGAATCCGTCAAAAACATCACTATCCTGTCTATCCCTATCCCCAAACCACCGGCCGGCGGCATGCCGTACTTTAAAGCCTCCACAAAATCCTCGTCCATGACCTTTGATACCTCACCCTCGGTGTCCGTCTCTATCTGCCGGCGGAACCTGGCCTCCTGGTCCTCGGCGTCGTTTAACTCCGAAAAGCCGTTGGCTATCTCGCGACCGTATATGTAAGGTTCAAACCTCTCAACTATTGTCCTGTCTTTCCTGCTCACCTTTGAGAGCGGCGATATCTCGACCGGGAACTCGGTTATAAATACCGGCTGTATCAGTTTTTCCTCGACAAACTCCTCGAACACGAGCGCCAGCAGTTCGCCGCGGGTTACGCCCGGCCCGGGTTCCATGCCTTTTAACTTTAATTTTGCCTTAAACTCCGCCTCCGTCGCGTTTCTGCCGTCGATGCCGGCGTACTGTGTCACCGCGTCCGCCATGGGCAGCCTGCGCCACGGGGTCGAGAGATCGAGTTTTGTGCCCTGATACTCTATCTCCCGCGAGCCCACAATCGTATCGCACAGGTGCGCCATCAGGTCCTCGCATATCTTCATGACGCCCTCGTGGTCGGTATAAGCCTGGTACAGTTCCAACATCGTAAACTCGGGGTTGTGCTTTATCGATATACCCTCGTTGCGAAAATTGCGGTTTATCTCGTATACCTTTTCGAACCCTCCGACCAGAAGTCTTTTTAAATAAAGTTCCGGTGCTATCCTCATGTACAGTTCCATGTCCAGTGTGTTGTGATGCGTCACGAACGGGCGAGCCTTTGCCCCGCCGGGTATGGCGTGCATCATCGGCGTTTCCACTTCATAGAAACCGAGCCCGTCCAGAAAGTTCCTTATCTCTTTGATTATTTTGACGCGTTTCTCGAACGTTTTTCTTACGTCGTCGTTGGCTATCATGTCCAGGTAGCGCTTGCGATAGCGTATCTCCTTGTCCTTTAGCCCGTGCCATTTCTCGGGCATTGGCAGGAGCGATTTGGTCAAAAGTTCCACTTTCACGACCTTTACGGTAAGTTCGCCGGTGTGTGTTTTGAATACCGGACCCTCAACACCTATTATGTCGCCTATGTCGTATTTTTTCAGCAGGGCGTAGGGTGCGTCGCCCAGCACGTCCTTTTTGAAATATATCTGTATCATGCCCGAGGCATCCTTTATGTTTGCAAAAGTGGACTTGCCGTGTTCGCGCACGGAGACCAGCCTGCCGCACAACCGTTCGGATTGCGCGCTCTCCGTGCCTTCGGTCACTGCCCCATGCTTTGCCTTTATCTCTTCCACAGAACCCGTGCGTTCATATGAATAACTGTAGGGTTCCACTCCCTGCGCGCGCAGGAAATTCAGGTTGTCTTTTTTAGCCCTTATAACTTCCGAGTCCTTTTTTTCCAGTTCCTCGGCCGTGGGCTGTGGCTGTTGCTCCTTATTGTCGCTCATTTTACCGCTCCGCTTTTAGTTTTATTTTTTATCTTCTCATAATATTCATACGGCAGTTTGACCCTGCCGAGTTTCGTATGGTCCTTGCCGTTGCCGTGCGTGTCGGAACCGCCCGATATCATGATGCCCAATTTCTGCGCTATCCCCATGTATTTTCCCATTTCCTCATAATTGTGGTCAGGGTGAAAAGCCTCGAGGCCGTCGAGCCCCTCCTGTTTCCACTGTGGTATCATATCGTCGCGCTGCAGTATGCCGGGGTGCGCCAGCATCGCCAGTCCGCCCACCTCTTTTATGATATCGATGGCATCTTTGACGGTAATCCTGGCTTTCTCGACGTACGCGGGCCTTCCCTCGGCCAGGTACCTGTTGAAAGCGTCCTTGATGCAGGAGGCCGCATTGCGCTTGACCAGCAGTTTTGCTATGTGGAGGCGGCCGGCGTTGTTCATGTTCTCGGTTATCTCGTAAAGGTCCTCGTAAGCCACATTAACGCCGTTCTCTTTGAGTTTCTTCATTATTTTTTTTGCGCGCTCCGCCCTGCGTTTCTGGAAGTATGCAAGTTTTTCCTGGAAGTTCCTGCCATATGGGTTGAAACCAAGGCCTATTATATGGACCTCCCTGCCTTCATAGACAGCGGAAAGTTCCACGCCTATTATGAACTCGACGCCGTACTTTTTTTCCATTGCGCGGGCCTCGTCAACGGCCGCTACCGTGTCGTGGTCGGTGATGGCAATCGCTGATAAGCCCTCGGCTCTGGCATAGGTAAATATTTCCTCAACGGTGTTTGACCCGTCGGACTTGGTGGTGTGAATGTGAAGGTCTGCCCACAACTCTGGATGGCTCAAAATAAAAACTCCGTGTGTTATATAGTGTTTGGCGGCCAAAATACGGCCGCCGTTGGTTCCAAAGTCAGGTTCCGCCCTTTTTCGAAAATCGAAAATTGACCGCCGGCACTCGCCTTCCCGCGTGGGCTTCAGCTTTACGGTTTATTTATCGACTTCTCTATTTTGGATTCTCGACTCCAAATTTTTCACTTTAGCGAAAATTTTGGAGCGGGTAATGGGAATCGAACCCATGTCTCAAGCTTGGGAAGCTCGCATTCTACCATTGAACTACACCCGCCCATAAAAAACCGGGAACATAAAAGAACGAAAATCCATTAAATCCTGTTGATTATATAGATTTTTTGCAACTTTGTAAAGGCAAAAAAGTGATATGCGGTAATGCGTCAGTCTCGCCGGGTTTTTATTTCTTTTCTGTCGTCTTTTGAAAAACAGCCTGAAATATATTTAAATCAGGGTTGGCCGACAGTTTTTCCGGCGCATTCTGAAATACGGCGGCGGGATTGTCGCTTTGTTTCTTCAATGTCCGGAGAACCGTCATGAGTATCTCCCGTGTCCCGGCTCCGGCATCCGACTGCGAACCAAAACTCAATTTTCGGGCGATGACAAGCGGTCTGAGCTCGCGTTCGGCCGGGTTGTTATCCGCGGGTATGTCGCGGGCTTTTGCCCAATGATAAAGGAATAGTTGCTTTGTCCCGCGTTTTTTTCCTCACGTCACTGACGCATTACCATTTTCTTAACTCATTTAATTGAACCCACTCCCCTTTTTTTTCTTATATTTCCATTCATGCCAACCATCCGTGTTATTTCCGCGTATTTTAGCCGCAGGTTCTGAAGGTGATGTATACAGCTTACCTTTATGCATGGAAGGATGCCTGCCGTTATACCTCGTCAATCTGTATTCACACCCGTCAGAATCCTCAAATTTCAATATTATATTTATAACACAGTTCAAAAAATTAAATCAATATTTTGTATTTCCCTTTGCCCAAAACAAATACCACTGCTTTTCTCGCCTGTGGTCGAATGATATTCGCCCCTACGGTTCTGTTTGACGGTGAAAACGCACAATACAAACCCATCCCTGCGGCAAGCCGCGGGGAATTATCAAGTTAAAACAAATAAAACGCTATCGCCTTAAGTTGGAACAGGAGTAACTATGAACTCTCAGTCCTGTCATTGTCCGTATTTGGACTCTGTTATGCTTAACGCCTTTAGAACCTCAAATCCCTCTCTCCTTTACGTATGCGCTCCAGGTATTCCTGTGCCCTTGCCCTTTGCTTTTCGTTGCTTACATTCTTTATCTCGCGGTCTATCATCTGCGCGCCCGCGGCCTTCAGTTCATCATCGGCGTAATCCTGCAGGTACTCCTGGAAAGTGAGCAGCGCGTTTGGCAGACATACGTTGCCTATTTGCCCGGACTTTGCCAGTGGCATGAACCTGTCCCCTGTCCTGCCCTCGCGGTAACATGCGGTGCAGTAGCTCGGCACATAACCGTCATTTAAGAGCCCCTTTATCACATCTATCGGCTTCCTGTGGTCTGCGAGGTTGAACTGCGGTTTCTCCCCGGAGTGTTCCGTTTCATCCGCCGCCTTTTTCGCGTATCCGCCGATTCCCACGGACGAACCTGCGCTCATCTGGGAAAAGCCTATCTCGAGCAGTTCCCTGCGGAACTCGGCGTTTTCCCTGGTTGTCAGTATCATTCCGGTGTAGGGCACTGCCATGCGCGTGACAGCAACCAGCTTTTTGAAGTCCCTGTCTTTCACCAGGTATGGAAAACTTTTATAATCTATGCCCTCCGCCGGCAGGAGCCTGGGAAAAGATATCGTATGCGGGCCCACACCTTTGGCCGCCTCCATATGTTCCGCGTGCATGATGAGCGCCACTGTTTCATAGTGGTATTCATACAGCCCGTACAGGACGCCTATGCCCGCGTCGTCAATGCCGCCGCCTATCATTGCCCTGTCCATGGCCTCCGTGTGCCACTCATAATTGCGTTTGGGACCGGCGTGCATTGCGAGATAGGTCGGTTTGTGATACGTCTCCTGGAACAGGAGATAAGTCCCTATCCCGATATCCTTCAGTTTTCTGTAATTTTCCACGGTGGTCGCCGCGATGTCCACGTTCACCCTGCGTATCGAACCGTTCTCGAACTTTTCGTCGTATATGGTCCTTATGCACTCCAGTATGTAGTCTATCGGACATTTGTCATCGTCCTCGCCCGCCTCCAGCAGGAGCCTCTTGTGGCCCATGGCCTCCAGCGCCCTTATCTCCTCCCTTAACTCATCCCGGGTCAGCCGGCGGCGCGGTATATTGTTGGCGCACCTGTAACCGCAGTACCTGCAGTTGTTCACGCAATAGTTTGAGAGGTACAGCGGCGCGAAAAGCACTATCCTGTTTCCGTATATCCTCTCCTTTATATTTTTTGCAGCCTTATACATTTTTTTGAGCGTCTCATCGTCTTCCACCTCCAGCAGTACGGCGGCCTCCCTGTGGGTCAGGCCCTTCCATTCGGCCGCCTTTGCCAGTATCCTGTCCACCTCGGCCTTGTTTTTTACAAGCTTCTTTGCAACGCTGATGGACTCGCATACTTCGGCATCGTCTATAAACTCGTTCGCGTCCATGGATTTTACGTTGTACATATGCCACCTTTTCCCGGGCGTTTTACCCGCTATTTTGTCTTATCCTCTTTATCCGCGGTAAGCATCCTCGAATAAGCCGTTTTCGTCGTCACGTCAGGCAACATGCCTATCTTGCCGGAGAACGCGCTTATTACATCGTTGGGCGCGTCCATCACTATGCTGATAACGGATATCTTATGTTTTTTGTAAGGTATGCCCATGCGGCCTATGATGTAATCCTTGTACTCGTGTATTATGGCATTCATAGCCTCCGCCTTGTCCGTGTCCTCGACTATGATGCTCACAACCGCTATCCTTGTTTCCATGAGAAACCTCCCTGAAATAAAAAATCCCCGCACTGAAAACGCGGGGATAATATAAAGCCCACAACGGGCTAAACATCCTATTATCTTGCCTTCGCAATCGGGGCTGACCCTTTTGTCTCAGCGCAATGTCTTTTTTGTACGTTTGATTCGCCGGGAGGATAACCTCAAGGCTCATCATTTATTATATGAATATATAATACTACCGATTTAGCGGGATGTCAAGGCGGCGTTTACACCCCTATTTGTAGCCTGTAATCCCCGTCCGCCAAAGCCCTCGCAAAGGCGGATGGGATTTATTTTATTTTCTGTTCAGCGGATACCCCGCCGCTTCCCACTGCTTTACGCCGCCCTTAAAGCACAGCACCTTTTTATGACCGGCGTTGAACATCTTTTCCACGGCAATCCTTGCTGTCTGCCCGTCGTCATGGCTGTAGACCACGGCCGGTTTCTGGTCGATGTATCCGCCGTAATTGACCATCCCCGCATCCAGAGTGGAGAGCGGTATCGATATTGCCCTGTCCAGATGTATATTTTCAAACGCTTCCGCCGTATCCACGTCAAAAAAATTGGCCATCATGTTGTCGTACAGAAATTTTGCTTCCTCCGCGGTTATGTCCTGAATGCCGGCCGCCGCATCCGGCCGGTTTAAAAGTTTTTTGTACCGGTCCGGAACATTTGGCCTTTCTACCGGCATGTTTGCCGCTGTCCACTCCGGCCATCCGCCAAAAAAAATAACTATCTTCCTGTAACCCGCGTCATACAATGAGTCCGCGACCTTGACCGAGAGGTTGCATGACACGCCGTGGCAATAGGGCACGAGTATCTTTCCGGCCAGCGTCTCCTTCATCTGCGGTATGAGTCCCGCCGCCTCTCCCACGGGCATACATATCGCGCCCGGTATATGTGACTCGTTATATTCGCCCTTGCCCCTGGCGTCTATGAACAGCGCCTTACCGCTGTCGATTAGATACTTCGCGTCTTCCAGGTGTATCCTTGGTATCTCTTCCTTTGTCTTAACCTGTTTAAAGAGGTATCTGTATTTGGCGGGGATTGAATTCGCGTGTGCGGGCTTTGGAGCCGGTGTGGGAACAGCCGTGGAAACCGGAGCCGGAGTCAGTGCCGCCGGGGCCGCCTCTTTCCCGGCAGCCTCTTTTTTTGCGTAGTCCCTCGCGCCTGCATAAGCAAACCCTATGGCCGCAGCTGATACAACCATAACCGCCGCAATTATTACTATCTTTACCATACCGTCCGCCTTTGCAGGCTGCACAACCTGTGGCCGGACGCTTTCTTTGATTTTGCGTACTGCTCTCTTTTTAGCCATGTTTACTCCCTTTCTGTTTTTTTATTGGGCATCTTTGGCACGCTCAACATTTCCATTATAATAGAGATTTGCCAAAAGGAAAAGGGCGAATATTGCACCAAATATTGCCACAATGGATGCACCTATTGGCAGATCAAAGAACACGGAAAGTGCCATGCCCGCTACGCTGCCGGCCGTGCCCAGTGACCATGACACGATAAGCCTTGCTTTAATAGTTTCAAAGAACATGATGGAACATGCGGCCGGGACTATCAGGTATGAGAATACCAAAAGAACTCCGGCTATTTCAACCGATGATGTAACCACGGTTCCAAAGGTCGCATAGAACAGGAAATCCCATAAGGCTGCATTTACTTTTACCGCTCCGGAATTATCCCGCCTGCTCACCGCCAGGAATCTATCCCTGAAGATATAATGAAAAACCCCGATGGCCGAGTAAAGAATAACCATTTTTATAACGTCTTCAGGTTTTACAAACAATATGTTTCCCACCAGCATGTATTTTATGTGTTCCGCCTCTGATGGCGCTTTTGAGAGTATTAACACGGAAACAGCCGCGGCAAAAACATAGAGGATGCCTATCACCACCTCCTGCTGTATGTTCTTTACCGTATTACGCGCCCATGAAAGAAAAATAGCCGCAACAAGCGCAAATCCAAGGGAAAACAGATAGGACCCGGTTGTGTGCAGTTCAATTCCCAATATAAACCCAAATAGCGCTCCGAGAGATGCTGTCTGAGCAAGTGCAAGGTCCACGAATATAACTCCGCGTTCTATTACATGCATGCCGAGATATGCGTGTATTCCCGCGAGCGCGGTGCACGCAATGAAAGGCCATAACAGCAATTCAAACATTTTGTCTCCACGGATTATGCCGCCGCCCTTTTTTTTAAGGGCGGCGGCAGTCTTTTTATTTCAGCGCCTTTTCTATCGCGCCGATGTCATACTCGAACAGGTTGATGTATGTGTCCGCCTCGGGTACTCCCAGCGCGGAACTCGGAATCCTTACTGTCTTTGCCCCGGTCATTGCCGATATCTTATCGACCGAACCGGACGGATAGAATGGTTCGGCAAAAATAAGCCCGGTCCCGTCCTTTTTCATCTTTTCAGCCAGCGCCGCAAGTTCCCCTGGCGAAGGTGCAATACCCGGTTTTTGTTCCAGATAACCCGCGCTTTTCAGGCCGAATGCCTCGACAAAATATAGCCAGCAGTTGTGCGTTGGAAGCACTGATATGTCCTTCAGTGCCGCCATCCTTTTTTTCCATCCAGCTATTTTTGCCTCAAGGTTCCTGACATACAGCGTGCAGTTTGCCCGGAAAAGAACCGCATCATTTGGTCTCAAGGCCGAAAGCGCCTCCTTTATACTTTCTGCCATCACAACGCCGTTCGCCGGGTCCAGTTGATAATGAGGGTTGCCATAAATATGGACATCCCCCATAGACCCGTCAACTTTTCCCTGTGGTACTTCGAGTTTTTTTATCCTTGACGATAGATCGATATAACCGGGCGCGCCCTTTTGCACAACAGGATTTTTAGAGGCTCGTATGATCCCGTCCATCCATATATCGAGGTCCATACCTATTACCGCGACTGCGTCGGCGTTCTTTACCTTCATCACCATTGAAGGCCTGGGTTCGACCGAATGCGGGTCCTGTCTGCCATCCATAAGCCAGATGGCGTTTACCCTGTCACCTCCGACATTTTTGACAATATCAGCTATTTCCGCCGTCGTGCATACCACTTTAAGTTGGTCCGCGATAAGAGAGAGCGGCACCAGAACCATCAAAAAAGCCATCCATATTTTTTCCATGACTTCACCTACTGGAGCGGATGGGTGTGCGGCCCGATCCCATAAATAACTTTCAGCAGTCCGGTATGCGTTTCTGTCTCCGGGCAGTACGAGTACTCCGCCCTTAGTTTCAGCGACTCGGTCATGTAGTACGAATCTATAATCGAGATTGCCGAGCTTTTTGAACGCTCCGGCCCCGGCGTCTCCGACCAATCGTACTTTACGGCCGCTTCCCACTGTTTGTCTATCTTGTAACCCAGATAAGCGTACGCGCCCCAGCTTCCAAACGTGCCTGAAGGGACCTGCCGTTCCAGATACATTGCCTCTGCCATCAGCATGAGCCGGCTGTACGCGGAAAGCCATAATTTCCATGTCAGGTCCGTTCCCGCAATCTCTATCCTGTCGGTGTGTTCGAGATAATGTAACCCGTGGCCCTTCAGCCCGCTTAATCCCAATTCGAGTTCCGAGGACTCCCCGGTCTCAAACGACGACCATAACCTCAGATTGTACAAGTCTCCCGATGGGGAAAACGCATGGTCATGCTCTTCGCCCTCTTCGTGTTCATGGGCTGCGGCGCGCCATATACCCGCCTGGACATTCACAAAGAACGACAGCGGCAAAAGCGCGTCAATAGAGGCGCCGTCGCCTATGAGGCTGTGCTCGCCGATAAAGTCCGCGTAAATGAGCGGGGAACTCAGGAAAAGCCATTCGTGGGAGTGTATGTGATTTATCCTGCCGAAATCCATCAACTTCCTTCCCGCCTTTATGCTTGTCGAGAACGGGAGGTTTGAAAATGTGGCATACGCCTCTTCCACCTCAAACTCTATGCTTCCGTCATGGCTGTGCGCGCCCGCGACAAAATCTGCGCGCACGTCCGGGTGCATGTAGCCCATGGCATTTATCTCAAAGCCGTCAAAAGAGAAAGAAGCGTCCCTGTCCCCTGCGGCATTAATCGAGGAATTGAGCCCCGCTTCGCCGATAAAACTAATATCTGGAAGGGCCGTGGCTGTTTTTTCCTGTGCAAAAGACGCCGCCGATGGCAGTACAAACAATATTAAAGCAATAAAAATATATTTAATTTTCATACATGGTCTCCTCTGCTCTTTTTTTGGTAAAAACCTGACCGTGTTTGCCGTCAGGCCGGAGGAGGAGCCCGGGACTTTGCTGTAGAAATGGCGTTAATAATGCGGCCATTTACCTGCGGCATTATGTATATGATAATATCCGGGGAGATTTTGGGGAGCGGGTTGTCCTGTATGACGCCATTGCCCGCGGCAGCCAGGAACTGGCAGATGCTGCAACTGTCCTCATCGATACAGGAGACTCCAAAATGATGATGTCCGGCCGCCGCAAAAATCGTCAGTACTACAACAGCGGCCAATGCTGCGCGCAGTCCGCACGCTCTAATGTTCTTTTTCGCAGAAATAACTTTTCTCCTTTTCAGCGATTATATCGCCGGGCCTTTCTTACTTCAACCTTTTTCCGGCATATAAGCCCGTACATTTTGACAGGGTTTCCGTCAAACAACATGATCACGGTGCCGGCAACCAGCATAATAATGTCCCTGTATATGGTGTTCCATCCGATCTTTTCTTTTGGAAATAGGAAATCAAAACATCCGCACTCTATTTCTATCCCTCTGTTAATATCGACAAATATCGCCGTGATGAACATGACCAGCATGGCGTTTATAATGAGCGACATGCTCTGCGGCATTATATCCAGCATTAGCATCAGTCCCGCTATAAATTCAATCCATGGTGTAATGGCCGCAAAAGCATCCACGAGCGGCATGGGCAGGAGCACATACGAATATACATCGCGGGCAAACCCCTGCGGGTCGATAATCTTGCCGAGCGACGCCACGACAAAGACAAAACCCAGAGACAGTTTTAGCGCCCCGAGAATATACTTGTTCGAAACGATGTCCCTTAACTTACTCATGGTTATTTATCCCCCTGTTTTTTATAAATCGGGTATTTTGCCTCTTCCCACTGAGGCAGTGCCGGGACAAACCTCAGCACCTTTTTATAGCCCGCTTGATACATCTTTTCCGCGGCGATTTTTGATTTCCTTCCTGTCCCGTGGCAGTATACTACCGCCGGTTTCCGGTTTAAGTAACCGGCGTAACCCGAAAGCATCTCGTCAAGTTTGTCGACGGGGATATTTACGGCCCTGTCTATCCTTATCGCGTCGTATTTATCCGGATAATCGACGTCAATAAAATTGGCCAGCATGTTGTCATATAAAAATTTTGCTTCTTCCAGGTTGATATCTACTATTTCCTCAGCGGACGCAGCTTCTTCAAAAAGCCGCCTGTACTGTTCCGGCGGTCGATAGTTTTCCACCGGCATTTTCGCGTCTGTCCACTCGGGCCATCCGCCAAAATAAATTGCCACTTTCTTGTATCCCGCCTCATACAGGGAGTAAGCCACCTTGTCGGAGAGGTGACATCCGGCGCCATGACAGTATGATACCAGTACTTTGCCATCCAGTTCTTCTTTTATCTGTGGTATCATGCCCGCAACCTCGCCGACCCCCATATTTATCGCCCCCGGTATGTGGGAAACGTTGTATTCGGACCTGCCCCTGGTGTCAATAAAAAGTGCCTTTCCGCTTTCAAACAGGGCCTTTGCTTCCTCCAGATGTATTTTAGGTATCTCCTCTTTTGTCTTCACCTGCCTAAAAAAATGGCTGTACCTGGCCGGTATTGGTTTTGTCGGGGCTGCCGTCGGCACAGGCGTTGGGACGGCTGTCGGCAAGGCATTGGCCTGCGGTGTGAGTTCCATCTTTTTATCCATCCCCGTGACGGCCCTGAGCCCTGTATAGGCAAGCGCTATCACAGTCGCCGCCGCTGCGGTAACAATTGCCTTTAAAACAATATCTGTGATTTTTTTCAGGTCAAACACCGGCAATTCCGGCACACTGACCTTTTTACCGGGTTTAGTAATTACCTGCTTTTTTGTCCGCCTGGCCATATGACCTCTCCTGTATTTTATCGCACTTCCTGTCTTTATCGCGTTGCCTGCTTACCACCATAGTACGAGCGCGGCGTATACTGCACCTATTTTTGACACACCATGCTGTACAGAGATGCTGTGAACCTCTTTGACTTTCAATTTTCTCTGTTTCAGCGCCTCCACGGCCATGTTCCTGACTATATTTTCAACCTCTTCCTTGTGCCCGGACGCGGAGTATTCCATGATCACTCCGTTTTGCTTTTTATCAACCGGCACCGCGCATGCAACAGCCGCGGAAATTATCTCCCCCGGCTGCGCGCTTATTTTTGACGCATACGCCATTGGCACAAGCGCCCCCGGAGGCAGTTTTGCAGGTTTTATCTCTTTCGAAGCGGGCGGAAGGATTGAGCTCATCTTTACTATATTGGTGTTTCCTACCCCCGAATCCATGAGCGCATTGTCAAAAGCGTTGAGTTTTGTCATTCCTTCCGAGTGGCCTGCCACAAGGTAGAACTTGTCCGGAATTATTTTTGTCATCCCTTTAGACGCGCTGCTCACAAGACTTTTTGCCTTTTTCACAGTATTTTCTCCCTGTTAAATTATAACTCCAGTATGTCCCCTTCTTTTATTTTACTGAATCCCCCTCCAAAAACCCTTTTTAGCTCGCCTTCCGCCTTAAGCCCGGTGCAATGGCCTGCGTATACTTTTTTTACCCCGGCTCTCTTCAGCGCCGCGGCCGCGGAAACGGCATATCTCTTTCCCGAATCCTTCATGTGAAGCCCTCCCGCAACCGCATACAGAGGCCTGCCCGTTATCTTCATTGCCCTTTTTACCATATTTATTATGCCGGGATGCGAGCAACCCACTATAAGCACCTGACCTTTCAACCCCTCTGCTATCATGCCCTGTTCAAACAGGACTTCATTTTCAAATTTTACCTTCATTATGCCGGTAAGCGTGATCCCCGGTTTCACCGGCCCTCCGTTTTTCAACGTTAAAATACGCGAACCGTAGTATTCGCAATTCTCGGCCACTTTTGCATCATACTGCGGAACATAGACATCCGGACTTTTAGTCAGCGGCAACACAGCCCTTAAACCCGACACATGGTCCCAGTGAGTGTGGGATATCACTATTGTCTTTATCAGTTTTGCGTTGACGCCGTATCTCTTTATGTTGTTACCCATCATATCCGAGTGTCCGAATGTGTCAAACATCACCGTTCCGTCAACAAGCATGGCTATTCCCCATTCTCCTTCGAGCCTTTGCTTTGGGGTGGAACCTTCCGCAAGTATCTGCAGTTTCACCGACAGCCGCCGCCATGTACCATTATGCTTACCATATGTAATCCATCGGATTCTCCACTTTATCCCCTTTGAATATTGAAAAATGCAGGTGCGGCCCCGTTGAATGGCCGGTGCTTCCGGATTTACCTATCAGTTTTCCCGCCGCGACAGAACACCCGTTTTTGACGTGTATCTCGCTCAGGTGCGCATACATGGTCACATATCCTCCGTCATGTGCTATCTTTATGGTCTTCCCGTAGCCGTTTATCCAGCCGGCATAAATCACTTTGCCTCCGGCCGCGGCTCCCACCCACGTGCCCGTTTTTGCCCTGATATCGACACCGTTATGGAATTTTGTAATACCCTGTTGTATGGGGTGTTTTCTCATGCCCATTCCGGAGGAGTATCCGTTCCCCGATATGGGCGAACGGAACATGTTCCGTTTCTCATATCTGGACGCCATCCCGGGGTTAAATATTTTCGGTTTGGCTCCCGGTATAAACAGGAGTGCGCCCTTTTCAAACTTTATGTTTCTGTTGGATTCTGCTATCTTATCAACAGTTACACCGTACAATTCGGCAACATCCTTCAGGTTCTTTTCCCCGAACACCTCATGGATAACCCCTCGCATGTTAGGGACTATGATCTCCTGTCCGGTTCTGGCGGTGAGGGATGAGAGTTCGGGATTTGCCGCTACGATCGTGTCTATATCAACACCGTAGTTTTTGGCAACCAGCCAGAAGTTTTCGCCATTTTCTATGTTATGCAGTTTTGCCTCAACGCCGTTTTTGGCCTTCAGGTAACAAAATGCGAGTTTTTTATTCTCGCCGCAGTATGAACTGTAGCTGCCTTTCATAAAGGTGCCTATGTCATAACCGCACTCTTTTATGAACAACTCTGTATCAGCCGGGACCTTGCCGTTGCCGGTACATCCCGGCACGCACAAAAGCAAACCCCCCAGGACTGCAGCCGTTATTGTCCTGCTTCCTTTCATTCTTCATATACCTCCCCGGTTAGAAAGTAACCACCCTGTCACTCTGCGTCACTATATCGTACATGTCCTGCATAGTTGATAGGGGGCACATTTCATTGCCATCCTGGGAACGGGATTTGATACAGGTCCCGCAGGCAAATATCCTGCCTCCCGCCCTGGCAAATTGTTCCGCCTGGGCCGTGGTGTTGAATTTTTCTGTTGATATTTTCTGGTATTCCACGCCTTTACCCATGAAAAAAACCTTAACTTCGTCCTTTTTATTGATCGAAAAGTTCCCGAAACGCAGCGCATTCCAGCACGTCTCCGCGTCATTTGACGCTATCACTATACCTATTTTCATCCCTTTCCTTCTTTCTGCAGGATATCTCTCTGCCTGTTTTACTCCAAAAGCAATATTGTACGGCAACTGTATGATTTTTCCGTTTATCCTATCTGGAAACTGCCTCAATCTTTTCAGTTACCTCCATAAAAGCATTTTTAACCGGTGTTTCGGCCTCCTGGAGCACCACGGGGGTTCCCTTATCCGACATCAATACCACAGCCGGATCAAAAGGAATGGTTCCGAGAAGTTCAACACCGAGTTCCTTTGCTGCCCTCTGCGCCCCTCCGCGGCCGAAAATTTCCGTCTCTTTGCCGCAGTGCGGGCATACAAACCCGCTCATATTCTCTATGACACCAATTACTTTTATATTGAGTTCCTTTGCAAAGAAGATCGATTTCCTCGCGTCAAGCACCGCGACATCCTGAGGTGTGGATACTATAACCGCGCCCGTTATTGCCGGTATCATCTGGCAGACCGCCAGCGGCTCATCCCCTGTTCCGGGAGGCGAATCGACTATGAGATAATCCAGATTTCCCCATTCCACGTCTGCCAAAAACTGCCTGATAACGGCAGCCTTCATGGGTCCTCTCCATATTGTCGGTTCATCGGGATGCTTGCCTGTCATGGCTATGCTGACCGCTTTCAGGCCTATCGGACTCTCCGGCGCTATTATCCCCCCGCCTTCAGCCTCCCTCAATTCAGCGTAACCCATTCCCAGCATCATCCCTATGTTTGGCCCGTGCAGGTCCGTATCAAGTATCGCTGTCTTTTTCCCCTTCTTTGCAAGCGCGCACGCAATGTTGACGGCGGTTGAAGTCTTGCCCACTCCGCCCTTGCCGCTCAGCACCACTATCTTGTTTTTCACCTTTGCCATTTTTTCATTGATACGCGCCTGCTGTTTCTCAATCTCTTCCTTTGTCCCGTGCATAAGCACACCTCGATTATTGTACGTTATCTATCTGCCGATAATAAAGACCCGCTGGTAATCGTCCCCGTTTTCCTTTATTTTGAATCCCTTGTTCTTCAGATACCCTGCCGTTTTATCCATGGTCCATCCTATGACTTCGTGTTTTCCGCCGTCTGCCGCGTGTACCAAATCCATTATCCGGAAAGTCTTTTCCGTAAAGTCGCTCAATATGAACTTTCCGTACGTTGCGGTGACACGCGTCAGTTCATCCAGTACGGCAGCGCTGTTCGCGAGGTGATGCAGTGTATTGACGCAAAAAACAGCGTCAAAACAGCCGTCTTTAAAACTCAATTTATCCTTTTTTTCTATCATAAACCTGACATGGTCCAAAAGTCCGTAAAAAGCCAGATTTTTCTTTGCCTCTTCCTGTATCTTTGGGTCAACATCGTAACTGGTTATCGAAAAATATTCCCTGGCAAGTTCCAGCGTCAGGTAACCTTTTCCGGTGCCGGCTTCCAGGACGCTGCCCGATATATGCCCCGCCTGTTTTATGATAAACCTGCGTTCCGCCGCGTTATCATAACCGTAACCCGAGTACATTTCCTGCCTTGCGAGATAAACCCTGTTATGGGCTTCAAGTTCCTCTTTTGTATAGATCATGTCTGCAACCTCTTTTTTATGTTATTCCATATTTTTTTCATTTGTTCAACACCATTCGCGTCACGTGCCTCTACAGCCGGCCTTCCCTTCATAACGCAGCCATATATCTCCGCCGAGAACGGAATCTCTCCGGCTATATCAATGCCCTTGTCCGCGCAAAAGCGCCTGATTGCGGAACTGTTATCGGCGCTTATGTCATATTTGTTAATGACCGCCATTGCCCCGATTTTGAACCGGTCCGTCAGTTCCAGCACTCTTTTCATGTCATGTATAGCTGACAAACCCGGCTCCGTAACCACGAGAGCTGTGTCGACCCCGGATAACGCCGCCATAACCGGACATCCGGTCCCGGGCGGGCCGTCAATAATTACATATTTTGCACCTTCCTGCTCTGCTTTTTCCTTAGCCGCCTTTCGGACAATTGCAACAAGTTTCCCCGAATTATCCTCTCCTGGTTCGAGCCTTGCATGCACAAGCGTGCCATATGCCGTCTTTGAGACGAACCATTTACCCGCGGGATTCTTATCCATGCCTATCGCACCTGCCGGACATACCATCAGGCAATAGCCACAGCTCTCGCATAACTGCTGTTTTACCCTGAACTCGGCGGTTATGGAGCCAAACCTGCAAACCTCCAGACATTTACCGCACTTTACGCACACTTCGGTATCTATAAAGGCCTTCTGCCCGCCATAAAATAAATTCTCTTCCAGATATTCCGCGCCAATCAGCAGGTGCAGGTTTGGCGCGTCAACGTCGCAGTCCGCCATAACCTTGTCTTGTGCAAGTGCGGCCAGCGCTCCGCTCACCACGGTCTTTCCGGTACCGCCCTTGCCGCTTATGACAACTATCTGTTTCATGTTTTTTGCACCTTTTCCGCAAGGTGTGTAAAGTAATCCCTGAAAACTGTTCCCGTGGCACACAGCAGTCCTCCTTCCGAGGACCGTCTGGCCATTTCCATATTAAAAGGTATCTTTGCCGCTATCTCGGCGCCTTCTGCCCTGCAATATTGTTCTATTATTTCATCATCACCCATTGACCGATTGATTACGACACAAAACGGTATTGACGCCTTGCGTACCGCCTCAACAGCCAGTTTCAGGTCATTTAGCCCAAACGGCGTCGGTTCGGTCACAAGCACGCACAAATCCACGCCGTTTATCGTGTTTATCATGGCGCAGGAGGTTCCCGGCGGCGCATCTATTATGGTTACCGGTGCGTATATGGCCTTCTGTTTTAAAACACGTATTAATGCCGGAGCCGCAACCTCTCCTATATCCAGCTGGCCCCTGGCAAAAGTCCCGTAACAGGAGTTCCCTGTCTCAACAGTCCCGATAGCCCGCAGTTCTTCCTTTAATGCCCTTTCAGGGCACAATCCCATGCACACCCCGCAACTTTTGCATAAATGATCAAATACAAGCAAAGTGCCTTTTCCCGCGGCACTCCCCGGCAGTACCGATATGGCCCCAAAAGCGCATAAACGTGCGCACAGGCCGCAATAACTGCAGCCGTCCTCTTTTAAGCGCGGCACCGGAAGCTCCACTTTATTTATTTCTTCAATCTTTGGGTTTAAATATAATGCCGCATTTGGTTCCTCAACATCGCAGTCTATCAGGCATGAACCCTGTATCACAGCCGCGAGATTTACCGCTACCGTGGTCTTACCTGTTCCGCCCTTGCCGCTGGCTATGGCTATTTTCACTGTTTTACTTGTCCTCTCACTTAAAACCGGCCTTTTCTCTATCTACCACATCTTTAACCGCTCCTGAATTTACCGTAATAAGCCTGATTCCGGCTGCGTTCACCACGGTTTCGGCATTTGGCCCGAGATGCCCTGTCATGAGGACCCTGACACCCTTACCTGCAATAAAATTTCCTGCTTTTGTTCCGGCGCCGCCATCGGCGAATGCCGCTTCGTTCTGAAAAAACTGATAGTCACCCGAATCCGTGTCATAGAATGCAAAAAAAGCGCACCTGCCGAACCTCGGGTCAACCTGCGCGTTCTCGTTATTGTCCTGTGCTGTTATGCATACCTTCATGGTATCCTCCTTTTAGCAGTTACCGTGGTCGTGTCCGTGTTCTTTGCAGTTTTCCAGCGCTCCCAGACCGCTTTTCAACAACTCCTGTATGGCGTCTCCCGTTTTGCCCGAGTATCCAAAAACCTTCACTCCGGCAGCGGCGAATTTCTGTTGTGCTCCCATACCCATCCCGCCCGATATAACGTGTGTTACACCATATTTTAGTATCTCTGCCACGGCCTGGCATCCTCCGCCGCCGTGTTCCGCTCCGTTCCTCACTACCTTCACATCACCGATTTTTTCATCCTTTATATCCGCAATTAAAAAAAATGGGCACTGTCCAAAATGTGACGATACATTGCCGGTGATTCCCTTTTCGTCTTCAAGCGTTACTCCGATTTTCATAATCAATGTCTCCTTTTGTTTTTCCGTCCGGGGCAGGCGCCTGCCCCGGACGGATGGATAAGTCCTACCTTGCCTTTGTCAATTCCGCAAGCATTGCCTTGATTTCCTGGAGTTCCATTTCAATTACTGTTACCCTGCCGCCCGGCTGTACCTGCGCGTTCATGCGACCGCGTCCCACGCCCCTGCCTCCGCGGCAGGACAAAAATCCGGGATTTGCGTTACCCGAGCAACGTCCCATGCCCCGTCCTGTCATCGGCCCTTCCCCGGCAGGACCCGTGCTGTCTATTCCCGGCATATATATCACCTCCCTTCTTTATTGAAAATCATTTTCATTAAAAAACAAAAAAATTATTTACATTTTTCGCAGATTCCGTAGAACTGTATCAGGTGGCTGTTTATGTTGAAATTATACTTTTGGGAAAGTTTCTTTTCGGTCTCTTTCAGCAGTTTGATCTCTTCATCGATAAAATCGTCATAGTCTATAATACTGTTGCACATGGTGCATACCAGATGGTGGTGGTGCCCTTTTTCGCTGTCCGCCAGTTCAAACCTGCCTCGTTTGTCCCCGGAATCAAGCCGGTGCACTTCACCCATTGTGCTCAGTTTTTCCAGGGTTCTGTATACGGTAGTGAGCCCTATATCGGGATTTATCTTGCGGGCCCGGATGAATATCTCATCCGCACTCAAATGTTTACTGGTCTCCTGCAGTACCCGGATAACCGTTTCGCGGCCGGCTGTCATCCTGCAACCGCAGCCGTGGAACTTGCCGTGCCATTGTCCGCGTCCCTGACAATTCTTGTCCTGCATAAGTTCTCCTTAATGGAAATGATTTTCATTAACAATTATAGCCTGTAAAACCAATTTGTCAATAGATTTATTATTACAATTTTCTTTGTTCTGTTTTTTTTGGGGAGCATTAAAACGATCCCATGTCCCAGGATTCAAGGCGGTACTTAAAACATAGATTTGGAACCCGGAACAATTCCTTCGCTCTTTAGACCCCGAGCCCGGTTCTTGGTTTATTCACAGCAAACATTTTTCCCTCCGAACTTTGCCGCCAGCACTGCGGCTGCACAGCCCGGGCCCGCGTCCACCTCTATGGCCCCAAAAGCGCAGTTGCTTTTGCAGGCCCCGCATTCGATGCATTTATCCTTCCATGCAGGCGCGGCCTTTTTACCCTGCATTTTGAACACCCTGTGAGGGCAGACAATAACGCACATGCCGCAGCCTGTGCATTTTTTAACGTCGAACCGGAGCGTATTTATACCGAGATACTCCATTTAAAACCTCCGATAAGCAAAAAGTTAAAAATCAAAACCAAAAAGTACAAGTCAAAACTCAAAATTAAGAGTAACCGGTTGTACAAACACCCGCTGTTAATTTTGCCCTCTAAATTTTACTTTTGGGTTTTGACTTTAAAATTTTAACTTTCCGTATTCCTGCACTTAGTTCCACTTCACCGCGCCTTTCAAAACGAAATCCGCTATCTGCAGCACCAACCCCAATACCGCAGACCCTATTATGACCGGCTCCGATACCGTTACCTCTTTCTTCACTCCGGTAAGCGATGTGAACGTGGACGTCCCCGTGTAGTTCATGAATATGAAGGACGAAAATGCCGATGTCAAAAGTACTGTTGCCGCCTGTGAGAGCGGGGTCATACCCTTTGCCGTCAGGACAAAAATTACCGATACTAAGAGCCCTGATACGGCGCCTTTGACCGAGAACATCCTGCCCGGCAGAACCGGCAGCAGCGCCGCGGGGATAATCGTCGCGGACAGTATTGCCAGGACAAACGCCGTTGTAAAATACAGGGCGTTATTCCATCCTGCTGTCAGTGAGAATCCCTGCGGAGTAAAACCCGCGGCCAGTATGGCTGCTGCAATCGCGCAGAACGAAAATTTAACGGCTGTCATAAACTCAATACCCGCGACCTCCAGCCTTTTTAAAACCCCGAACCCCACGGTCCTCTGCTTTTCATCCGCCTTGAGGCCCGCCGCCAGGAACCGTTTTATATCAGAGGCCTCTATCGGTCCGTAGATAACCCTGAACCCGCAGCCGCGCCTTACGAGATGTGCTGCCACGCCCGGCGCCCCGAGCTGCGGCACTATAAGGTTTTTGTGCGCGACCACCCTGTCCAGTTTTGCCTTTTGGGCCTGTATTATGATCTGCCGCGTGCCAAAAGTTCCCTTGCCCGCCGCGCACCAGACATTGACGCTCTTTGTGTCCAGCACCAGTATCCACGCGTCCAGGCCCGCCAGTTCCCTGCGCAGTATGTCAAAAGAGAGTTTATAATTTGCCGATACAAAGACTTGCGAGTTTTTATCGGGCGAACCCACCGCGTACAAGCCCGGTTTAACGGCGTATCTCATCCTGTTAAAACCAAGACGCACGGACAACTGTCCGAGATGGTCCGTAACGCACCATTTGGAGGGTACCTTTATGGCGGTCTTATATTTTTCAGAACCGCTGACAGGCGTGTATGTTATATTTTCCTGCGTATCAGGCCCGCAGCAGCAGGATGTTTCCTCTTTTTCCGCTTTGGGCCCGCAGGTACATCCGGTGCTTTTCTTTTTCATGGTGTTTCTCCTTTTGGTAAATATGGTAACTTTTGCCGCAACGGCCGCGACTATAAAGGTCGCGGCTACAAATTCAAAATCAAAACCCTCAACCGCTCTCGTAGCCGCGACCCCCGCGGTCGCGTCGGGGGTTCTTTAACTTCCGCGACCATAGAGGTCGCGGCTACAAATTCAAAATCAAAACCCTCAACCTCCGTTTGGAACCTGGAACAGCCCTACCGGTCCTTAAGTTTTAGCGCGACGTTAACGAGTATAATAAGCACCGGCACTTCCAGCAGCGGCCCTATGACCGTCGCGAACGCCTGTCCCGAGCCTATGCCGAAAATAGATATTGCCACGGCTATTGCCAGTTCAAAATCGTTGCTCGCCGCCGTGAATGCCGAGGCGACTGTCTGCTTGTAATCCGCGCCCAGCGCCCTGGCTATAAAGAACGTTGAGAACCACATGACAATAAAATATATCAGCAGAGGGACCGCTATTATCAACACGTCGAGCGGCCTCTCTATTATCTTGCCTCCCTGCATGGAGAACATGACCACAATGGTGAAAAGAAGAAAAATAAAGGTGAGCGGGCTGATGACCGGCAGGAATTTATCCGTATACCATTGTTCACCCTTCATTTTAACCAGCGAATACCTGGTGACAAGCCCAGCCAAAAATGGGATACCCAGGTAGACAAAGACGGTCTTTGCGGATTCAAATATCGAGATGGAGACATTTATGCCCTTTACCAGGCCGGACCGGTTCAAAAAAAGCGTGATGAACACGTATATGTAGAGTGCGTAGAACAGGACCTGAAATATCGCGTTGAACCCTACAAGCCCCACAGCCAGTTCCCTGTCACCCTGTGCGAGTTCGTTCCAAACAATGACCATCGCGATACAGCGGGCCAGCCCGACCAATATCACGCCAATCATGTACTCGGGGTAACCGCGCAGGAACAAGACCGCGAGACCCGTCATCACAACCGGGCCCGTTATCCAGTTCTGCACGAGAGCCAGCGTCAGCAGTTTTTTATTGCCGAAAACATCCCTCATCTTCTCATATTTAACCTTTGCCAGCGGAGGGTACATCATGAGGATGAGCCCTATGGCTATGGGTATGGATGTCGAACCTATTTGCATCGAACCGATTACTTTTGTAAACCCCGGCACAAAATATCCAAGCCCGATACCAAGAGCCATGGCAATAAATATCCAGAGCGTGAGATAACGGTCTGTAACGGAGAGACGTTTTTCCATAATAACTCCTTTTCAAAGTAAAAATTTAAAAATCAAAACCAAAAACTACAATTCAAAACTCAAAATTAGGAGCAGCTGCCGCGCCCTTACAATCACTTAAAAACCCGCCCGTACAACCACTCGCCGTTAATTTGCATTTTAATTTACACTTTTTAGTTTTACCTTTTAATTTTTTACTTTAACAACAAATATCCCGCGGCCGCTATCAGGAGCACGCCGCACACCTTTTTCAGGATGTCCACTCCCCTGGAGTTTTCACCCCAATGCAGGTATTTCTCCACAGCTCCGGTAAAAGTACCTGCCAGAACTATCACGGAGCAATGGCCCAGCGCATACGCTGTCACCAGCGCCGCTGAATAAGCAGCATTCTTTGACGCCTCATTGAACGCCACCGCCAGCACCGGAGCCATGTAGGCAAAGGTGCAGGGTCCGAGGGCAACGCCGTACACAAGCCCGAGGATGAACGCGGCCCAATAACCTTTTCTTTCATATCCGGGCTGTACCGCGTTGTTCAGAAACGGCAGCGGTATAATACCCATCAGATATAGGCCGATGACCGCAAAAACCACGGCCACAAATATATTGCCGTATTTACCCGTATTGCCCAGTATCATGCCCGCCATGCCGGTTATCACGCCGATGACGGCTATTGTCAGAAGTATACCCACGGAAAAAAGCAGGGAAGTCCGGAACGCCTTTTTCAGCGTCAACTTTTCACCCTGTGCCCCCACAAACGCGACTATAAGAGGTATGGACGCAAGGTGGCAGGGGCTGAGCAGTATACTTATGACGCCCCAGACAAAAGAAGCAGAAAACACAATGGCCGGATTTTTGTCCATGGCAAGGGTAAGGCCCGTAAACAGCGGTTCCATCACTTCACCATCCCGGTGGATTGATTATTATTCAACCTTAACCCCCCCGGTTTTTAGAACCTGTACCAATTGTTCCATCGGAAAATACCCTATATGACGGTAGAACTCCTTCCCGTTCTCATCCAGAAATATCTGCGTGGGTATGCCCCTTATGCCGTATTTCCGCCCCATGGGCGCGCCCTCGGGCGTCCATACGTCGTGAAAAACCACCTTTACCTGGCTGCCGTATTTTTCCTCGACCTCTTTCATGACAGGCACCATCATCTTGCAAGGTTTGCAGTTGACCGAACCCAATTCTATGAATGTTACCTTTATTTTTTGCGCTGCCGGTATGGCTGCCGGAGACGCCGTGGCCGATACAACCGCAGCACTGTTTTCCGTATCCGGGACCGCTTCGGGTTTGGGTTTTCCGGAAGCATACACAACAGCCGCAAACGACAGGGCCAAAGCCATTACAACAAATTTTTTCATTGTTCCCTCCTATTTTATACCCAGTATTTTCTTTATTTCCAGTTCGGTCGGTACCCTGCCCGCTATCACCACTTTGCCGTCTACGGCTACGGCAGGCGTCATCATTACGTTATATTCCATTATCTTTTTTATCTCCCTGACCTTTTCCACTTCCGCCGCAATCCCCGATTCCGCCACGACTTTTTTGACCGCCTCTTCGGTCCTGACGCATTTCGGACAGCCTGTCCCTAAAATCGCTATTTTCATCTATTTTTCTCCTTTCCTGATTTTGAACCCATCAATTCCCTGGCAATACAGCACGATACCACTTCCCCGTTCTTCCGGAGGCCAAGCCGTTTTCTGAGCCTTGCCGAGTCCTGCACAAAACAGGAATTTTTCATCCCTTTTACGAGTTCAGAGACTGCCGGAGAGGCTTCACCGCACGCGCAGTAAAAAACCCATCTGCCGGATTTATTCTCTTTCACAAGCCCGGCATTTTTCAATATCCGCAGGTGCTTACTGACATTATACTGGTTCTCTTCGATGGAATCTATTATCTCGCATACGGCGACATCCCTGCCGATATCGGCCAGCAGCCTGTAGATACGCAGGCGGGTCCTGTCGGATAATGCGGAAAATACCTCAAGCGCTTTTTCCACAAATTGCCTCCTCGGATAAAATGAAACACAGATTTCAAATCAACTGTCAAAAACAGAACTTAAAAGCACCCGGGCAGCGCGGTTCGGCAGGTTCGCCATCCCGAGAATACCAAAGGACGGGAGCGCTGTCCCCGCAATTTCAACAACCAATCACAATATCGTCCTGTTATGCGCCCGCCGTTATTCACGGTCAGGCGAACAGCATCCCGTACAACATTCCCGTCACCGTTGACATTGTTATCACAAGCCCCGCATATACGGCGGTCTTTTTAAAACCCATAACGCTGTTTATCACCAGCATGCTCTGCAGGCTCAATGCCGGTCCGGCCAATAAAAGCGCCAGTGCCGGGCCTTTGCCCATGCCCGCGCCGATGAGCCCCTGCAGTATCGGGACCTCGGTTAAGGTCGCGAAATACATGAATGCCCCCGCCACAGAGGCAAAAAGGTTCGCCCCAAAACCGTTGCCGCCGACAAGTTTGACTATCCAATCTGACGGTATGAGAGCCTCGTGCCCCGGCCTGCCGAGCAGGAACCCGGCTATTAAAACGCCGCCGAACAGGAGCGGGAATATCCGGAGTGCGAACCCCAGTGTCTCCTTTAGCCATTCTTTTCTCTCGCTATTGTTGAACCACACAATAACCATTACGGCCAGCAGCGCCAGCAGTACGCCGGATATCATCCATTTGGTTCTGTATATCATGTTCCAGAACGCCATGGACTCGTCCCTGCCCCAGTTCAAAAACACAAGCACGCCGATCATAACGCCAAAATATAGGATAAGTTTCCACGCGGGTTTGCCGGCTTCAACAGCGCCTTCATCCGCAAATTCCTCCAGCCTTTTTTCCTCATCTTTTTTAAAAATAAGTTCCATGAGCAGGCCGATGATTACCGAGAACCCGACAGCCCCTATCACCCTGGCTATGCCGAGTTCCGGCCCCAGGACCCTGGCTGTGAGTATCATGGCGAGGACGTTTATGGCGGGCCCGGAGTATAAAAACGCCGTGGCAGGCCCTATGCCGGCGCCTCTTTTGTATATGCCGGCAAAAAGCGGCAGTACCGTACACGAACATACCGCGAGGACGCTGCCGGATACAGAGGCAACCGTGTACGCTACAAACTTGTTGGCTCCGGCGCCCAAGTATTTCAGGACAGAACTGCTTTTTACAAAAACCGCAATGGCCCCGGCAATGAAGAAAGCGGGTACAAGGCACAACAAAACGTGCTGCCGCGCGTAATCCTGTGCCATGAACAAAGCCTCCATGACAGCGTCTTTCATGCGGACGGCGTCAAAAGGCAGGAAATAAAACAGCAGGAATACGGCTGTTATATAAAATAATTTTTTCCAATCGCTCATTATCTGCTCCATGATTATATATGCTTATATGCTCTATCGTGCATATATTAACCGGAAAAAAACTTTTTGTCAATAAATATTTTACTTTAACCGCCTTCAGGATTATCGGGACGCCGGATGATTATCTCAGTTTACCATACAATCCGCTTTTGCAATAAAAAACAGCTTGCAGGAACTTGTCGTCCGACGGGTCTGCGCTCACATATCTGTCCCTGGAAGTAGAACCATGGATTTCGCTGTGCTGTGGATCCATGAACAACATCAGCAAATCGCCCATAACTTCCCTGATTCGATTATCTTCACCGGGTTTCCGCCCCAAAGGCCGGGTATCAGTATATTGGTGTCTATTACAATCCTCGGCTTTCTACTCTTTTTTTACCGCGGGTCTCTTTGATTACTTTCTCAATATCATCTATCCCATGACCATATTTTTCATCCGATTCCCTGATTGTTTCCCATACATCGTCCGCCTTAACGCTGAAATCCGCTCCGGTCATCGGCCGTAACATGGCGACCGGTTTGCCCCTGCGCGTGATTATGAAGGGGCCGCTCTTTTTTGACCGTTCAAGCAGTTTGTTGGTATCCAACTTTAGAGGTGCCGATGCCCCTGCCCTTTTGGGACCTGAGCCCGCCCTTTGGACCCTGGAACATGGAACACATTACTTAACCGCAACCCCCCGCGCATCCGCCAACACAAACCCATACCCGTCCAGGTCCGTCCTTACCGTTCCCGTCCAATAACACGGTACATAACTGAAGTCATTGCGGCAGTATCCCGATGTATAGACAGTGCCTCCGGAGACCGCTATTGACCTGGCTTTTGCCCCGTCCAGGTCGGTCCTCACACTTCCCGTCCAATAACACGGGGTCCATCCGCACTCGCTGCTGTTGTTATAATAATATCCGGCCGTATAAACCACGCCGCCCGATACTGCTATTGACTCCGCGTATGCGTCGCCTGCCGCACCGCCCGCGAGGTCTGTCCTGACCGCTCCAATCCAGTAACAAGGAACATTTCTGTTGCCATTATTATAGTAGCCTGCCGTATATACTGTATTACCCGATACCGCAATCGAATTTGCGCGGCCTTTGCTGCCGGCCAAAACAGTTCTCCTCGTGCCCGTCCAAAAACATGGTATATCCGCGTCCCCGGAGTGATAATATCCGGCAGTATATGCCGTCCCTCCCGCGACCGCGAGCGCCATAGCCTCAGTTCCGGGCAGGTCTGTGTGCTCTGTTCCAGTCCAATAGCACGGTATGGTCCTGCCCCCATCCATGCGGTATCCCGCGGTGTACACCAATCCGTCCGCTACCGCAATTGAATTTACAAATGCGTCCTTGTCCAGGTCCGTCCTTGCCGCCCCCGTCCAGTAACACGGGATATTTTCATCCCCGCTGCGGTAATACCCTGCCGTGTACACAACTCCTCCTGATACTGCGATGCCGTTTATCACCCCATTCTCGGATAAAACCGTCCTGGCAGTTCCCTCCCAGAAACACGGGTTATTGCTGACCCCGTCAAAATAAAATCCTCCCGTACATATCCTGCTGTCCGCCACTGCGGCCGTGTTCTGTACGATTGCCGGAGCTGTGGGCCCGGCCCGTTTACTGCCGCATTGGGGCAACATGGCACAGGTCAAAATAGCGATAATAATGACACCTGCTGTTTTTTTCATTTTGAACCTCCCCGTCAGAAAGACTGCCACGCTTTTGCAGTGTGGCATGAACACCCCTGTGTATGAGATATACCATATACACCGTGGTTTTTCAAATCCGACCCGTAATAACAAAAAACCCGGCGGTTGCCCGCCGGGTTTCGTATGTCAGTTTGAACTATTTCGCCGGTTAGTCTCTCCTGTTGCTTAGTACCTGTTGCCGCCGCGATCACCGCGTCCGCCGCCATAGCCGCCGCTGCCTTTTTCGCGCGGGGGTTTGGCCTCATCCACTTTCAACTTGCGGCCCTGAAAGTCCTTGCCGTCAAGCGCGGTTTTGGCTGCCGCTGCCTCTTCCGGTGTGGACATTTCCACAAAGCCGAAACCTTTTCCTTCGATTACTGTTGCCGATGCTACTGTGCCGTAAGGTGAGAAGAGTTCCTTTAACTCATCCGACGTTACTGCGTAAACCAGGTTGCCCACGTACATCTTGCTGATTGCCATCTATTTCCTCCAAAGTTTTTCTCATACGATTCAATAATCGGGGCGGAGGAATTAGATATGCATTGTTTTATAATGGCTCCGTAGCCTTTTTATGAAGCGAGAGAGTGTCGACCCTTTTTTTAGGGCCTCATTCACTGGCATCTAACCGGTAAAAATATTATACTCTATAACCCTGCGGAAAACAAGTTAATTACAAAAAAAAACATACCCGAAACGCTTTTTACACGGAATTATCGTTGATTTTTCCTTTTCTGACCCTTTTATGCCGCTGTTTTACCCATATATTCCTTTGATATTTTGTCACAAGGTGGTATAATAATTTTATGACAAACACACAAAATGAAGGATTCCTCGGCTTAGGGATAGCTCCCGGGCTCCTGGAAGTATTGGCAAGATTGAGTTTCACAATCCCCACCCCCATCCAGCAGAAGGCCATCCCGATAGGTGTCGAAGGCAAAGACATCATAGGCATTGCCCAGACCGGAACTGGAAAGACACTTGCTTTCGGCATCCCCATGGTCCAGCGCCTCGCGCAGACTGCGGATGACAGAGGCCTCATAGTGGTCCCCACCCGCGAGCTCGCCATGCAGGTCAACGAGAGCATGATGAAACTTGCCCCCGCGTTCAAGATGAAAACCGCCGTTTTAATCGGCGGCCAGTCCATGGGCATCCAGCTGCAGAGCCTGCATTACAACCCGCGTATCATCATCGCCACCCCGGGCAGGCTCATCGACCACATGGAACGCAGGTCAATCAAACTCGACAACGTGCGTATACTTGTTCTTGACGAGGCCGACCGCATGCTTGATATGGGGTTCATGCCCCAGATCAGGCGCATACTGGCCTCGATGCCAAAAGAACGCCAGACCATGCTATTCTCGGCCACCATGCCCTCTGACATAGTCCAGATAGCAACAGCCCACATGAAGCTCCCGGTACGCACCGAGATTGCACCCCAGGGCACGGCCGCGGAACTCGTAAGCCAGGAGATATTCGTTGTGCGCAGCGACCTAAAAGCCGCAATACTGAACGAGATATTAAAACAGTATACCGGCTCGGTCCTGCTCTTTACCCGCACGAAAAGAGGGGCTTCCAAAGTCACACGCAACCTAAAGAACGCCGGTTTCTCCGTCGGTGAGATACACTCGGACCGCTCCATGGGCCAGAGAAAAGAAGCCCTGCAGGGTTTTAAATCCGGAAAAATCCGTATACTGGTAGCCACCGACATCGCGGCGCGCGGCATTGACGTCACCGGCATAGAGGTTGTCATAAACTACGACCTGCCCGACGATCCGGGCAACTATGTCCACCGCATAGGCCGTACGGGCCGCGCCGGGCGCAGAGGCCACGCCATATCGCTGGCCACACCCGAACAGTCCTCGGACGTGCGCAGCATAGAGCGCATAATCAAAATGACCATTCCTGTTTCGAGCCACCCAAAGGTACCGACAGAGACTTTCCTCAGGGCAGGCCCTTCGAACAACGTTGTCTTTTCCTCGAGCAAGTTTGGACGCAGGGGAAGGATGAAATGGAAATAAAATAAAAAAGCCCGGCGAAAGCCGGGCTTTTTTATTTTTATCATAAATACCAAAAACAAACCCAAATGCTATCGGACAGTGCGGTAACCTTTAACCACCGCGGACCCATGCCTGCATTTGGTGTTTTTGATCCGCCTTTATGCCCCGTCTTCCCCTATATACCCGTTCGCTTTCATGCGGCGGAGCAGGTTAGAGACCCTTTTTTTCTGGAACTCTTCCTTGCCCGTCTGTGTCAATATCCTGCCGCGTACCACCGGCCTCGGCATCAGCACGGCCAGCATTGCCGCTTCCTTTGCCGTCAGATTCCTCGGGGATTTATTGAAATAAAATTTCGAAGCCTGATTTATCCCGTAAATGCCGTTCCCAAACTCTATGAGGTTGATGTAATAATCCAGTATCTGCCTTTTGGAGAGTTTCTTTTCCAGGCGGATGGCGGTGACCGCCTCCACCGCTTTCCTGGTGAATGTCTTTTCCCCCGAGAGGTATACGTTCTTGACCACCTGCTGTGTGATGGTGGACCCGCCCTGTTTCAGCGTCAGGTGCTTTAAATCATATTGTGCGGCTTTTAGCATCTCCTCGAAGTTTATGCCGTTGTGCGAGTAGAACTCGTCGTCCTCCGATGTCAATATGGCGCCTATAACGTGTTTCGGAAGGCTGCCGGAGGACACAAAGCCGTCGCTTCCCGGTGAGATATATCTGTAGCCCGCGTGCCTGCCCTTTACCTTCACTTTTATTTTGACGCCCTTTTCAACACCGCTTAAATCCGGCATTGATAGCCCTATTAAGCCCGTAGCTGTCATGGCCACACCCAGTACGAGGATGAATTTTGGTTTCTTTTCCGCAAAAGCATAAACGTGCCGCGCTGTCCTGCCTGAGGCCCGCACGGCTTCTTTTACGGCCGCGGCCGCGATTGCACAAAACCCCCGGGACCTGCTGATACAGATACCGCTATAGTGTTTTATCGTGTCGAGAAACTGTTTAAAGAATTTCATGTTTTCCTCTTGGGCTTGAAGCGCCGCTCAGGGTATGTCCCTAAGCGACAGGGGTCATATTTAGTCTGCCTTGCATATAGAAATTATAGCGGATAAACCGTATCCGGTCAAGGTGTCCGGATACGGCTGCCGGAGGCGTCAAAAAAACACAGGTTTTGGGAGTGGCGGTTGAGCCGCCTCCAAACCCTGAACTTTGCTTTGTTCCTGCCCTATTTAATGTCTATTTTTTTTCCATAAACATTATTACAACGCCAACCAGCGCGCCTATTACGAGCCCGCCCAGGCCATATTTCAGCGCAAGCTCATTACGGGCTTCAGAAAAAGGCCCGCCAAACGCGCTTTCAAGCGACTGCAGTAAGCCTGGGTTCAAAGCCTTCGGAAAGAACTCAGCCAGTATCACTCCTGCCAGTGCCCCGATCCCGCCTGACAGATAAATCTCCTTGAATTTTTCCATGTCACCCTCCGGATATTTTTTATTTCGTCTGACTAATTATAGCAGGCGGTTGTGCCTAATTCAATCAGAATAAAAAAGACGCTCTTTTTCATCTTTTTTGTTTCCCGCGCTCTCATGAAAAAATCACGCCGGCATAAGTTGACCTCAGACATTCGGATTGTCATGCTCGCCTCTTCGTCCGAACCGGGTCTCGAGGCGGGGTTAAAAAGCCCGGGAGCCGCCGCGTTCCTCAGGAAACCGCACGGCATATCAACGCTTACAACCACTATCCTGAGCCTGACCGCGCCGAACGCGGTGGGGGTAGGGCGCAATAAACCAGGCCCGGGTTGCGGGTTGCATGTCCCAAGATTTAAAGCTTAGTGTCTATTGTTTTAAAGGCTCTGCATGGGTTCCGGCCGTTGGGCCTTGGACCCATTTACACCCGTTTCTCCATAACATAATCATCCATCACAAAACCGCCGCCGATATCTTCTTTCATCTCCGCGGTTTTGATATATCCCATTTTTTCGTACGCTTTGATCGAGGATATGTTGAATTTATTTACGCGCAGAAATACGCGTTTTATACCAATCTTCCTTGCCTCATCCTCTATGAAACCTGCCATAAAACGTCCGAGGCCCTTTCTCCTCTCTCTTTCCATAACGTATAGTTTGCTCAGGTACATGCCTTCGGGTTTTACTTCGTACGCCATATACCCTGCGTCAACACCGTTGCAGGACAGGATATAGTAACGGCAACCCGAAGCAATCTGACTTTTTATCTCTGCATCGGACTGATAACCGGCCATCATATACTCAACCTGCGCGCGGCCTATGATGGGGGTGTAGTGGTCGGGCCAGATCTTTTCTATAAGCATTTTGACCCGCCTGACTTCCCCGTCCGTTCCAACCTCTATGAGCGTGTTATCCATCCAATTTCCTCCCGGACATTATTCCGATTAAATTAACATCCCCTCAAAACAACTGTCAACTTATAGATATTATTGGGCCTTGGGCCCCGGGCCTAAGTTTTAAACGTAAACCATTTTTTTCGTCATTCCGCCGTCAACTACAAAGTTCTGCCCCGTTATGAAACCCGCTTTATCAGATGTCAGATAGAGCGCCATCTGTGCTATGTCGTCAGGCACGCCCACGCGCCCTGCGGGATGTTGGGACTTATCCGCAGCTGAGTGCACCGGTACCCTGTAATCGCTTTTTTTCTTGAAATCCGATACCTCTATCCATCCGGGGCTGATGCAGTTGACCCGTATATCCGGCCCCAGGCTTAACGCCAGGGAGTGCGTTAACGACAATACGCCTCCTTTTGTGGCCGAATACGCCTCCGTGTCGGGTTCGGACATAAGAGCCCGGGTTGACGCCGTGTTTACTATGGCGCCTTTTCTTTTTTTCAGGTAGGGCGCGCCGTATTTGGCTGTCAAAAAAATCGAAGTCAGATTGACTCCCAAAACCTTGCTCCACTGTGCGAAGGTAAGTTCTGTGACAGGGGTGTTAATCCCTATTCCAGCATTATTAATTATCGCGTCCATTCCGCCGTATTGGGCCGCAGTGAGTGCGATAAGTTTCTTAACATCCTTTTCCCTTGATACGTCACACGGGACGTACATGAACCTCTTTCCCGCTTTCAGGATTGCTTGCAGTTCCGAGCCCGCTTCCTTATCCGGGTCTGCGGCAACCGCGTTCCAGCCGGCTTTCAAAAAGGCCATTACCTCGCCGCGGCCGATGCCCTGAGCGCCTCCGGTTATCAGAACGGTCTTGCGTGCCATCTAAAGCCTCCCTTTTAAAGCAGTTCATCCGCGTACGTTATGAAATTATCCCCGCCCAGGTGATGTATTGCCTTGCCCCCTTTTGTTTCCGCCAGCAGACGCTCCCCGTCGAACGCCTTCGTATCCGCCCCGGCATCAACCACATCGCCTACAACCACAGCAGTCCCTTCTATGTCGTTGATATTTTTAACCCTGCACTCCAGATAGCCTATCAGGCCTTCGGGTATCCTGCAGAGGCTTCTTTTGCCGGCAACCGTGGCTATGCCGAACTTCCTGAACTTATCCGCGTCGCGGCCGGAAACAGAACCCGTCTGTTTTACCATTTTCAACTGCGAAATATGCGGTATGCAGACGGTAAAAATACCCGTTTCCTTCAGGTCCTTAAATGTTTTATGTCCGGCGTCCATGCACAAAATAACGCGGGGAGGATCAATCTCGCAGGGGCATGTCCACGCTATTGGCGCGATGTTGAATTTTTTGTCCTCTGAAACGGTTGAAACAAGCACCATCTGTCCCGGGTTAATGAGTTTGTAAGCCTTCTTTAAAGGAACTGTTGTGTAAGACATGAAAAACCTCCCGTTGCAATATTTAGTAACACCAAAAACAAAACCGGCCCCCCGTACGGCACTGGGGGGGACAACGAATCAAAAATACTGCCTGAACCGGTTTTGTCATGAATTCACCGGGCCTTTTTATTCGGTTATTGGCCATATA
>JAJFUW010000159.1 GCA_021372235.1 Spirochaetia bacterium | reverse complement strand
TGCGCGGATACCTGTCAAAAACGTGCGAGACCGGCAGCATCCTGATGTCGGTTACCTCTATCTGGAGTTCGTCTATGACACGGTCAAATTCCCGCGCCGCGGCGGGGAGCTGGTCATAATCTTTTGTCTTCATTATCTGGTCGAGGCGTATTTTTGTTATCACAAGCTCTCCCACGAGGTTCATCATTGAATCAAGCTTCTCCACGTTCACCCTGACCGACTGCGAAACGGCCGCTGCCTTTTTATCAACAGCCATTGCCTCCGTCCCCTTATCGCGCTCCTCTGCCGCATCTTCATACCCGGCGCCTTCCTTTGCCGTCGCGGGAGGCTGCAATTTTATCTCGGTAACTTTTGCCGATTCAACCTCTGCTATGCGCGTTACCATCGCGGAAATATCCGCAGCCGCGGCGCCGCTCACATAGCCCAGTTTGATGACGTTCTCGAACTTACCCTCTTCTATATCCCTTGCCGGCGGTTCGGATGCCACTATCTCGCCCTTTTCCGAGAGGTTGCGCGATATCATAAAGGCACGTACCGCCTTAAAAGCGCATGTCCTGGCTATGTTTACCGTGATTGTGTATGTTTTGAGGCCCTGTTTTGCCGCCTCTTCCACAACCGCCCTGTCCACGGTTATGTCGCCCGTGTGCTCCGCCGGGATTTGTTCCGCTGTTTTCTGCGGGGCCGGAACATCCGGCCCGGGGTGCGGCGCCGCGGCGGAGGCTTCCTTGCCGCTGAGACTTTTCAGTTTTGCGATGACGTTTTTTGCCTCAGCCGCATTGTCAACGCCGGAATCCCTGATAGTATCAACGAACTCCTGCAGGACATCTATCGACAAAAATAACGTGTCTATGACGGGCCTCTCCGCCGCCAGCGTTCCGGAGCGCACATGATCGAGCACCTCTTCGAGCATGTGTGTGAACTCCGCCATCCTGTCATAGCCCATGGTGGCTGACATGCCTTTTAGTGTGTGCGCGGCACGGAACAGTTCGTTCACCGGGGTCAAATCCCCGGTTTCCTTTTCAAAAGACAGCAGTGCCCTGTTTAAATTGCCGATGTTTTCGACGGCCTCTTCCAGGAAAGCGTCCCTGTAACTTTCCGTGTTCATCTTTTTACCTCTGTCGCATTTTCAACCTCTTCGGCTATCACGCGGGCTATCTCGGTTATGGACGCTACCCTGTCCGCCAGCCCTTTTTCAACCACTGATTTGGGCATCCCGTATATGACCGATGTTTCCATGTTCTGCGCTATTATCCTGGTGCCGTCCTTTTCCTTTAGCCGCTCGGAGCCCACGGTTCCGTCCTTGCCCATCCCGGTCAGCACCACGCCTATTACCCTGCCGCCGAATATTTTAGCCGCGGAAATAAAAGTTATGTCCGCGCACGGCCTGACGCCAAGCCTCGCGGGTTTCTGGTTCAGTTCAACGGTGTAGTCGTTGCCGGACTTTGCAATCTCCATGTGAAAATTTCCGGGTGCGAGATACGCGGTGCCGGCCTTCAGTATCTCACCGTGGACCGCCTCTTTGACCGAAATCATGGATGTGGAGTTCAGCCTCTCGGCGAGCGTCTTTGTGAAACCCTCGCTCATGTGCTGTATGACCAAAAATGAAGCTGAGAGACCGCGCGGTATTTTCGGTATTACCTCTGTTAAAGCCCTGGGCCCGCCCGTGGAAGCCGCTATGATGACAAGCACCTCGTTCTTTTCAGAGGCCTCTTTTTTATCCCTGTTTTTTTCCTTGAACTCCTCCGGCAGGTTAAAAGGTATGGTGCCCACATTGACCCTGACGGCGGCCTTTATCTTTTCTATGAGTTCGGCCCTGACCTTTTTTATGTCGAGGGATATCTCTCCGGATGGTTTGCAGACATAATCAACGGCCCCGTACTGGAGCGCCTTGATGGTGATATCCGCCCCGGAGGGAGTATAGGCCGACAGCATTATAACAGGGGTTGGTTTTTCGCTCATTATGTAACCGAGCGTATGCAGTCCGTCCAGGCCCGGCATTTCCACGTCAAGTGTTATGACATCCGGAGCGAGTTCGATGGCTTTTTTAAAAGCTTCCTTGCCGTCCCTGGCGGTACCTATGACCTCTATGCCGGGGTCCTCGTTCAGCATGTCCGGTATGATTTTTCTCATGAACGCGGAATCATCGACCACAAGGACCTTTATTTTTCCCATTTTTTACTCCTGAAATGCCCTGTCTACCGCTTCCAATACCCTTGTTGGCTGGAACGGTTTTATGACAAAATCCCTGGCTCCGGCCTGTATGGCCTCGATAACGAGCGCCTGCTGGCCCATGGCGCTGCACATCAGTACTTTCGCATTGGGATCTATCTTCAGAATCTCGCGGACTGCCTGTATGCCGTCCATCTCGGGCATTATGATATCCATGGTCACAAGATCGGGTTGTAATTCTTTGTATTTCTCTATGGCATCGCGTCCGTTAACCGCCTCGCCTACAATTTTGAGGTCCTTTTTCTTCAATATTGAGGCGAGGATGGACCTCATGAACTTTGTGTCATCAACTATTAGGACTTTCTTCAACTTTTCCTCCCGAGGGTTCGGATATGCCGATCATTTCGTCCTGTTCCTGTTCCGAAAATATTTTTGCAATGTCCAGGAGCACTATTATACGCTCGCCGGATTTTATTATCGATTCTATGTACCTGCCTCCTGTGCCCGTGACTGTGGGCGGCGCCGGCAGGATATCCTCCTGCTTTACATTCATTACTTTTGAAACCTCGTCGACCACGACCCCGACGAGCTGGTTTTTCCGGAACTCGACTATTATAATGCGGAATAGTTTGGTCCTGTCCATATCGCCCAGTTTGAACCGCCTGCGCAGGTCTATTATGGGTATTATCTTGCCGCGCAGGTTAATCACGCCCTCTATGAAATCCGGGGCTGTCGGAACCTCTGTTATGTCCTTTAGCCTGATTATTTCTATGACTTTCATGATGTCAAAGGCATATTCGTCCTCTTTCAACCTGAAACCCACGACCTTTTTTTCCATTTGTTATACCTTTGCCTTGAATTTGCCCATAACCGTGCGCAGTGTCTCTGCCGTCTGCGCCAATTCCTGTGCCTGCGCCGCTATCTCCTCCATGGACGCTGTCTGTTCCTGTGTGGATGCGGACGCCTGTTCTGTTCCGGCCGCGGTCTCCTCGGCCACTGCGGCTATCTCTTCAACCGCCTTTACGACCCTGTCAGTATCCGCGGCCTGCGCCTTTGTGAGACCGGTAATCTCGGTTGACAGGGAGAGAACCTTGTTTACTATGTCATCTATCTTATGGAGCGCCTCTCCGCTGGTGGAAACGACTTTCTTTCCTTCCTCTGTTTCCTTGACCCCTGACATGATGGCCTTGACCACCGATTCGGTCCTGTCATGGATATCCTCAACGAGACCAGTTATTTCCTTGGCCGCGTTGGCCGAGCCCTCGGCCAGTTTCCTGACCTCGTCGGCCACTACCGCGAATCCCCTGCCGGCCTCTCCGGCACGGGCCGCTTCGATGGCGGCGTTTAGTGCCAGCAGGTTGGTCTCGTCAGCTATCTCGGTTATAATGTTGACGACGTCGCCTATCTTTTCCGAATAATTGCGCAGGTCCTCTATGGTATTTTTCGCGTTGTTTGTGGTCTCGACTATGTCGTCCATCTTGGCAATTGTGTCCTTTACAGATATGATGCCGTTCTCGGAGGCTGTCTTGGCCGCCCTGGCAACGCCCAGGACCTCTTCGGATTTCTGCGCCACTTCCTGGATGGAGTTGGACATGTTTTCCATGATGCGTGATGTCTCGACCGTGCGCTCGGCCTGTTGTTCCACGCCGCGGGCTATCTGTTGGACCGTGGATGATATCTCCTCGGCGGAAGCGTTTATCTGCTGAGTGGACGCCGAGAGGTTCTCGGAAAGTCCCAGCATCGTGTCTATGGATGAGGAAAGCTTGTCCATCACGTTGCGCAGGTTGTCTACCATGCTGTTGAAGGCATTTTTTATCGAAGGTACGTAACCGTTCGTTATCTTTGCCCTGTCTGACATATCGCCTTCGGATATCAGCCTGAACTTCACGGCCAGGCGGTCGAATTTTTCGGTGTCTGCTTTTATCCACACCCACGAGTTTATCCCCATCTGCACCGCTACCAGTATGAAAGTGAGCAAGAAAAACTCCGCCGACGATGTCTTGATGGACGCCAGCCGGCATATAAGCGCGAAAATCAGCCCTGAGCCCAGGGCCGCCCAGAAATTGAGCATGATTGTTCTTGTCATCCATCCTTTATTATTATCCGTGTTTGCCATTTTTCTACCGCCGTCAGATTATTTTAGTCCCGGCCGAAAAACTTTTGACCGATGCCTGCTTTAAATCCACCGTGAACTCTATGGACCTGCCGTAATTCAACCCCACGTCCTCGCCGGCCACGCTGACGCCTTTCCTTTTCAGAGTCTCCCTGGCCATTCTGATGTTGCGCTCGCCTATGGAACCCATAGCCTGGCCGCCGTTCTCGAACATGTTGGCGCCGCCGAATATCTTGGCCTCCATGTCCGGCAGGCTGACCCCATGTTTTATCATCAGTTTTACCATATTCTCAATCCCTGAGTTTAAATACTTGTTGTCGTTCACGTGCTTTAGCGCCGACCCTGACAGGGGTTTTTCCGGGAGGATTCCGTGCAGCATCGCCGCCACCGGTCTGACCCTGTCATAACAAACCACTATGATGCACGAACCCACCCCGTATGCGGCCAGTATGTCATAAGGCCCGCCGGTTTTCAGTTCGCCCATATTTACACGTATCAGTTCCAAAGCCATCTGCTCTTTCTATGCGCCCTTCATGGTGTTGTTCAGCGCTTCCAATATTTTACGCATTGAATCCCTGTCCGGTATTATAAAAAGTTTTGAGCGCAGGTTCGTGAGCGTCTCAGTCATCTCGTTCTCTATGAGCATGGCTTCGGGGCCCGCCTCTGCCAGCTCGGCTGATATGGTCTCAAATATGGCGTCCGCCATGTCGACAGCCAGCGCCGGGACCGAGGGCACAGAGTTCAATCCTATGAATTTCGCTATCGCGTTCAGGTAGGCCGATATGAGTATGTTGCCTATCTCTTTTATGGCCGACTGTTCCGTCTCTCCGAACTCCCCGGTCGTGCCGAGCTTGCGGTGCATCAAAAGGTCGAGCAGGAGAAAAACTTTATCCTGCGGGAATATGAGGAGCGAGCGGGCCTGTATCTCGCCGAATATTCTCATGTACACGGCTGCGACCACGCCCTGCGTCTCGCCCGCGGACTCGGCCATTTTTTCTATGGGTACCATGGCAATGGCGGGAACGCTTATTTTTATGTCCTTGCCCAGGAGTTGTGAGAGTGCGGTGGCCGCACTGCCCGCTCCGATGTTCCCCATTTCCTGCAGGGCATCACGCTGAAAATCGTTGAATTTTGAATCCGCCATTTTCAGGCTCCCAGTATCTTTGATACGGTCTCTATGACGTTCGACTGTTCAAACGGCTTTACTATATAATCCTTTGCCCCCGCCTGTATGGCCTCGATCACCAGCGCCTGCTGCCCGATGGCCGAGCATATCACGATGTTCGCTGTCGGGAACTCCGCCATGACATTGCGGATGACGTCGATGCCGCCCATCTCGGGCATGACCATGTCCGAAATAAGCATATCGGGCTTTAACTCCCTGTATTTCTCTATGGCCTCCCTGCCGTTGCCGGCCTCCCCGACCACCTCGTATCCGCCGGCGACAAGTATATTTTTCAGCATCATCCTCATGAACGCCGCGTCGTCAGCCAGTACTATTCTTTTTCCCATTGTACTTCTCCTTGGTGTTTTTACATTTTTATTAAAACAATGTTTTACGTTATAATTTTAGATTGCCCCTAAACCGCGAACTCCCCGCGCTCTCCGGTCCTGATCCTCACCACATCCGCCACGTCCGATATGAAAATTTTGCCGTCGCCTATCCTGCCCGTGCGCGTGATATCTATAATCGCACTGACCACGCCCTCGGCGTCCGCGTCCTTTAGCACCATCTCAATCTTGACCTTTGGCATAAACTCCACCCCGACGTCCTTGCCTTCCAGGACGTCTATCTTGCGTTTCTGAAAGCCGTAACCCTCGCACTCCGATATGGTTATGCCGTTTATTCCCATATCCATCAGTTTCTTTTTCACCGCTTCGAACTTTGGCGGAGGTATGATTACCGTGACGTTCTTCATTTTATCATCTTTTTTCTGGAGGACGAAGGTGAAAGGAGCAGTTCTCTTTTCCACACCTCGACCATCCTTAAATTTTCCTGCGCGAGCCTGCCCTGTTCGGAGTCAGGGTTCAATTGAGAGTACTTTTCCCACATGGCGATGGCCTCGTCCCACCACCCCTTGTGCTGGTAGACCTCTCCGAGTTTGTAAAAAACCTCGCTCATGGACGGGTCAAGTTCCTGCGCTTTATGGTATTCTATGTCGGCCTCGTCCCACCACTCTTTTTTGTGGTAAGCGCCGGCGAGATTGAAATGCCCCCTGGCGGACCCGGGATCCCTGGAAACAGCCAAAATAAAGGCCTTAACAGCGTTGTCATAATCGCCTGTCTCGAAAAAGGCTTTCCCCAGATTGTTGTAAGCATCGGTGTTTTCCGGCTGCATTTCTATTACCTTTCTATATTCTACAATAGCCTCTTTTAATTGTCCAGTATTTCTGTATGCGTTGCCTAAATCGTAGCAAATCGACGGGTTTTGGGGATCTTCCTGCTGCTTTTTCGACAGGATTTCTATGGTCTCGCGGAAAACCATGTCTTTTTTACCGGCCGCGTCCATGTTCTTTTTGGCCACGGAATATTCCGGTTTTATCCGGAGTGCTTCCTCAAAATAACGTTTTGCCTCGGCAAAATAGTTCTTTTTATAATAGGCCACACCGAGGTTGTTGTAAGCCTTGTAATATTTCCTGTCTATCTCCACGGCCCTTATGTACTCATCAATAGCCCTGTCGATATTGCCGAGGTTCTTGTACGCAACCCCCATGGAGTTGTGCGCCACCGCGTTGTTGGGCTGGACCGAGAGGGCTTTCTGATACTCTATCAGCGCCTCCTCATTGCGGCCTTTGTCGGTCAATACCAGTCCCAGATACAGGTTAACCTCGGGTTTTTTGATGTAGTTCGGGAGGATTTCGAGCGCCCTGCGCAGTTCGGTCACTGCCTCGTCGTATTTTTTCTGTTTGTAATATGATACACCCAGGAAATAGTGTGCCTCGTCATCATAGGGCTCCTTTTCCAGGTGCTTTATCAGGACGGCTTCTGCTTCGGCGAGCCTGTCCTGGCTGTATAACAGGATACCGCGTTCCAGTTCCAACCTGTTGTAGTTCGGGTTCTCCTCGGCTATCGCGTCCAGAACACGGGCCGCCTTATCGAACTCCTTTAATTCCCTGTATGCCGCGGCGATGTTTGCCTTGGCGTCCGCCATCTCGGGAGCCAGTTTGAGCGTCTGTTTGAATATCTCTATGGCGTCCTTCATCATGCCTTTTTTTATGAGCAACTCGCCGAAAAAATTGTAGTAGTTCGGCTGTCTGGCGTTGAAATGTATCGCGAGTTTTATCTGGTTGATGGCGTCGTCGGTATAGCCTTTTAGTTTGTACACCTTTGCCAGGTTAAAATATGCCTCTTCCTTACGTTTTTCGTCCGTGAGCCTGTCAACCTCTTCGCCCCTCCTGGCCGTGACGTTCGTCTCATAGTAGTCTATTATGAGGGATTTGTTTGACTGCATAAACGACGGGTTCAGTTCGACCGCGCGGTTGTAGCATATAGCGGCATCCTGGTCCCTGCCGACCTCGCCGTAGACAAAACTGAGGTTGTAGTATGCGAGCGCGTATTCCTTGCTCAACTGCACCGCTTTTTTCAGCTGCTCCTCGGCCTCCCCGTAGGCGCCTTTTTTGTAGAGTACCTCGCCCAGGTTGTTGCGCAACTCGGGGTAATTGGGGAATTTTTTCAGGCCGTCGCGGAACACGGCCTCGGCTTCGTCGTACTTGCCGGTATTTTTCAGTATTATCCCGAGAAAATTCTGAGCGAGCAGGTGCTCCGGGTTTATCTCGAGACAGCGCCTGATTTCCATGACGCCGTTCTCGTAGTCACCGGTGAACGAGAGCGATTTGCCGAGATTAAAATGGGATTCGGGGTCGGACGGGAACAATCGGACCGCTTTGCGGTAGGCTGATATGGCGCGGTCGTATATGCCGGTCTGTTTGTTAACGGCTTTCAAGTTTGACTGCGCCTGCAGGTAATTTGGGTTGGCGGAAAGGGCGAGTTTGAACTGTTCTATTGCCTCCTGGTACATACCCTTTGAATAGTAATAGACACCCGTGTTGTTCAGGGCTATGGCGTCGCCCGCGTCTTTGCCGTCCTTTTTTGGCCCGTCAGGATGTATCTCCGGCATCAGGCACCGTCCTCAAAAAGTATATCGGGTTTTAACAGTGTAATCACATCGTTGCCGTCCTTTAACAGGCCTGCTATGTATTTTTTGTCGACGGAAAAGGTGTACTTTGTGATATTGGCAAAACTGGAGGTCTGGAAGGACTTAACGGTAATGACCCTGTCGACCACGACCCCGAGCAGGCTTTCCCTCGCGTCTATTATTATTATCCTTGTCTCATCCGTATCCTCGTCCGCCCTGCCGAATATTTTCCTGTTCAGGGAGACCACGGGTATGACGTCTTCACGAATGGACATTATGCCCCTGATGCAGGGGGGCATATCAGGCAGCGGCGTTATCCTGCGGTTCTTTATGATTTCGCGTGTATATATGACCTCTATGCCGAAAAGTTCCCTGTTCACTTCGACGACCACGGTTAAAAGCCCCTTTAGAACGCTTATAATCTGGTCCTCGCGCACATAACGCTTGCGTGTCATGATTTTACCCAGGGGTTCGCCGGTGTTCTTTTGCTCCAGCAAACACTCGTCAAGCTGTTCTTTTGTAACATAGCCGGCCTGCAGGAGAAGCTCTCCCAGGCTTTTATCCTGCTTTTTGATGAGTTCCATGAGGCTCCTTTACCGGTGTCCTATCCGCCGAGTAATTTCAGGTTTCTTTTTACAATCTCGTTGTCAGGATTTAAGCTCAGCGATTTTGTCCAGTACTCTTTTGCTTTTGCCACGTTGTTTTCTTTCATCGAAATATTGCCCATCTTGTAGAGCATGTCGGCGCTTTCCCTGCCCGCGGCCATGGCTTTCAAATAGCAGTCCTTAGCGTCGGTGTAATTTATCTTTTTATAATGTATGTGGCCTATGGCTTCGAGCAGAGAGCCGTCGCCCGGTTTTAATTCCAGTGCGTCGGTAAATTCCCTCATAGCCTCGTCAATCTGGTCCTCTTCCATATATATAAACCCGAGCGCTTTGTGGGTTTCGGCGTCGAGGGTTCCCGAGCCCGCCACTTTTTTATACTCCTCCATGGCCTCTTTCTTTTTCCCCATTTTTGAGTAGACGTCGGCCAGCATCAGGTATATCTCATTGGACTTGAACTTGTTCTTTTTCGCCAGTTCAAGCTGTTCCACGGCCTTTTCGTATTCTCCCTTTTCATAGTAAAGCACGCCGAGATTATAGGCCACGGCGGATTCCCTCGGGTTTATTTTTATCGCCCTGTCATAATTCTCTATGGCCCTGTCATAATCTTTCAGTTCCCTGTAGACGTTTCCCAGCATTGAATTGATGCCGGGTGTCCTCGGGTTTACCTTCAGGACCTTTTCATACTGCGCCGCGGCTTCGGCGTATTTTTTTTCGGTCTCAAAGACGTAGCCCAGTTTGAACATCAGTTCTATGTTGTCCGGGTCCCCGGCCAGCATGTCGTTGTACTCTTTTTCCGCATCCGCCATCCTGCCCATCTTGCCATACAGGTCCGCCAGTGCGTGACGGCCGGCCGTATCGTTCGGGTTTATCTCGAGCGCCTTTTTGTACTGTTCGAGCGCCCTGTCAAATTTGGAGAGGTTCGAATACAGTTTTCCCAGTTTCATTATGACCGCGACGTTCATCTGGTTTATCTTCAACGCCTTTTCATACTCCTCTATTCCCTTGTCGTACTGTCCCCTGTATACATAGCAGTTCCCCAGGTACGAGCGTATCTCCGCGTCATCCGGGTTTATGACGAGCGCCTTTTCAAACTCTTTTATCGCCTGGTCATAATTTTTTGACATGGTGAAAGCGAGCCCCAGATTCAGGTGGTCCTGTACTGTATCCATTATACTTTTTTGAATATCCTTTCTTTTATATTAATGCACTCGAACCTGTCCCGGAAATCAGACAGCATTGTCTCTGTTTTACCGAGAAAAAGTATACCGTTTTCTCTCAACGATTCATGGTAATGGCCCAGCACCGTACTCTGCAGTTCACGCGTAAAATATATGATCACATTTCTGCAGAACACCAGGTCAAAATAGTTCTTTTTATATGGCTCCATCAGGTTAAACTTTACGAACTTTACCCTGTCCTTAATGGAGCCCCTGACCGCCCAGCGCTTGCCGTCAAATTCAAAATACTTTTTCCTGCGCGCTTCGGCTATATTGTCCATTGTCCTGCCCTCATAGCGCCCGTCCACGGCCCTGCAGATGGCGTCCTGGTCCAGGTCGGTCGCGTGTATCTCGTAATACGGCGTCCTGACGCCCATCCTGTCCGCGGCCTCCTCAATGGAGATTGCAATCGAGTATGGCTCCTCCCCGGTGGAGCATCCGGCTGACCATACCTTTATTCCCTCGTCCTTGTTGCGGCGTATCATCTCCGGCAACTCCACGTTCTCGAGTTCAATAAATATCTCCGGATCGCGGAAAAACTGCGTCACGTTGATGGTCAGTTTGTCCAGCATCAGGTTAAACTCGTTCCTGTCTTTTTCCAGGACCTGCATGTACTCGTTATAGGTCGATTTGCTGAGCGACCTCATCCTGACCGCGAGCCTGCGTTTCAGGTAATTTTCCTTGTACCGGCTCACGTCGAGGTCCTTCTCGGCGTGTATCATATCCTTTATCCTTATAAAAGCCTCGTCTTCATTCACCCGGGCATCCTTTTGCTGCCTTTGCGGTAACGGCTGCGGTTTGCGGTCTGCTGTCGTCTTTCTCAGAATCCAGTATTCCCAGAAAAATATCCACTATTTTTGAATCGAACTGCGTACCCGCGCAGCGTTTCAGTTCTTCCACGGCCTCCTCTTTGGTTCTGGCGTTCCTGTAAGGCCTGTCGGAAAGCATAACCGAATAAGCATCGGCCACCGAACAGATGCGCGCGGCCAGCGGTATCTGCTCGCCCTGAAGTTGTCCGGGGTATCCTTTTCCGTCAAAATGTTCGTGGTGATACAGTATTATCGGCAGTATCTCCGCAAACATATCAATTTTTCCCAGTATGTCAACCCCTCCGGCCGGATGGGTCTTTATCGTGGCAAACTCCTCGGCCGTCAAAGCCGATTTTTTTGTGAGTATGGAGCCGTCTATTTTTAACTTGCCTATGTCGTGGAGCAGTGAGGCGTATTTTATCATCTGCCTGTCTTCCTGCGGCAGGTTGAGTTTTTCGGCTATCCTGACGGCGTATTTCATTGCCTCCAGCGAATGGCCGTTGGTGTCATGGTCCTTTGTGTCAATGGCCAGCGCGAGCACCTCTGCTATTTTCTCATAATTATCCGTCATCTTGCGCAGGAGTTCCTGTTTTTCCATTATTACAAATATCTGTGCGGTGAAAAATTCCGCGATATAAATATCGCTGTGCGATAATTCCAGCGGTTTGTACAGGACCGTTATGTTCTTTATCCCATCCTCATTCTTTATCGGTATCGCGGTCGCGTATCCCTCCCGGTTTCCCGGCAGCAACGGCAGTTCAAAAGCCGGCACCGATCTGGAAAATGCCTTTTCAATATCCTTTATGCCGAAAACCGGAGCCGGCGTATCAGATTCGGTTGTACCGTACGAATATTTCAGTTCAAAAATGTCAGTATCCCTGCCTCCGGTGGAGGAGTAGACCAAAACTTTTGACGCGCCTATCAGGTTTGAAATGTTCTTGCCAAAGAGCCCCCGGAGTTCCTCATACGTCACCCCTTTTTTTATCTCCCACAGGACGTCGTGGGCCAGCATGAACGAAGTTGTCACCTTGTTCATGAAAACTTTTTCTTCCGGGTCTTCGGTTCCGGCCTTCTTGTTCTTCTGCACGCCTTTTAATCTGTCGGCGAGCAGTGCGATTGCCAGGTATACCGTTGTGTTTACCGCGAGTTCCGCCGGCCCCTGCCGGGCATGCAGAGAATAGTAGGTGAATGTGAACAGCAGCCCCATAAAAATGCCGTTAATCCAGCCTCCGGCCGCCGCTGAGGCTGCTATCGCCAGTCCGGCCATCAAAAACGTGAGCCTCGGATCTATCGCAGTCACGTTCATGGCCAGAAGTACCAGCAGTATCCCGGACAGCAGCAGGACCCTCTGTTTAGTCCCAAAGTTCATGGATTTCACCTATTTTTTTACTGATTTGACAATATCACCCGTCATTATGATGTCGGACTGATTCATAACAAGCCCGACGCTCGAAGAACGCATGGCATTTATAACAAGTATTTTCCCTATCTTATGGTATTTTTCCGTTTTCACTTCCGTTTTATTCTCCAGCGGACGGATCACGTCAAGCCTGTCGCCGGGAGCGATACCGGATTTCAGGCCGCGGTTAAAGAATACAACACCTTTTGAACTGGCGCCCTCGCCGCCCTGTTGTATTTTCACAATGGTGCCCTCTACGGCCGCGCTCTTCTTTTTTAGTTTGGTCGTTATCTTGTTGTAATACGCCTTTATGTCCTTGCGGAGCTTTATTTTGAACCCTGTAGAGGCCGGATAGTAGCTCTTTTTTATTTTTATCTTCCATACGTTTTCATCGGCTTTTTCGACCGCCTTGCCGATGCCCGCGATACTGATGTATCTGCCGAGGAGCTCCCCGCTCTCGGGGTCCGTGACCTCTTCTCTGTCGTCATATATTATGAACTCGGTGCCATTTTTAACGCCCTTGCCGACGGAGAGCCTCATATAGCAGAAATCGCCCTGCGCCAGCAGCGCTTTATCGTTTACGTCGTATATCGTGCCCTCTTCCGAAAAATTATCGCTGATAAAACCGACGCGTTCGACCATGACATAACCGGTTGATTCGACTTTTGCCGATTTTTTTTCATCCACCATGATAATGTCGGGTTCTTCGGTGTCCTCCGCGGCCTCGAACGAGACTATCATTTCCTCTTCGCCCTCTGTGGTTTCTTCGCCTTCCCCGCCGGATACGCCAGTCACGCCCGCTTCTCCCTCTTCGCCGGAGACTCCCTGCGTCATTTTTCTGCGGGAGAGTATGCTTTTTTCGAGTTCTTCCAGGGACGACTCACCCGGATATATTATGACTATACCTTCGCCGTTATCGCTGCCGCCCTCCTCGACTTCAACCTTTGCGGTCTCAGTTGGTTTTGCCTCTGCTGCCGGTGCGGCTGTGGGTTCAGGAGTGGGTTCGGGAGTTGCTTCTGCCGTTGCTTCTGCCGCGGATTCCGTTGTCGTCTGCACGTATGTCCCGTCCGTGGCCGCATCGCCGGATAACGCGAAAAGTTTCCAGTCATATTTATTGGACGCGTGGTATTCTTTTGGTTTTTTCTCCCCGCCAAAACTCATGCCCGAGGAGAGCCCCAGGTACAAGCCGCCAAAATCCGCGAACGCCGGCGCGCCTGACGCGCATACCGCCCGTGTTCCCCCTATCTCATATCCCGTCATCTTTGCGAACTTGTATCCCGCCTCTACCATGTTGTACCATGCGCCCGTGCAGTATGTGACACCCGCAAAGAGTTTGAAACTCGTACACGCTCCGGTTAAATTCTGCGCGGTCGGCGTGATATCCGAAGTAAAAGTGGACCCGGCCAGCGACAGAAGGCCTGTGCCCAGCCCGGCGAATACCTCAAAGTCTTTGCCCGCTTTGTAAAAAGCCCTTGTTACGGCGTACGGTTCAACGGCCATGAAATTAAATTCCTCGAGGTTGGCTGACGCGACATTGTTTGAATAGGAATGGAAATGCATATTAAACCCGGCGCCGACGGTCAAAAAATCGTTCATGGCAAAATCGTACTCGAGCCCGCCTCCGGTGTTGTATATGTCGTTTTTTAGTTCAACGGCCGCGGGGTAGTAGTATTTCAGTATCTCCGAATTCCCGGGGGCTGTCAGTTCAAAACGGGCCGCCGCAAAATGCTGCGGAACCGCAAAAACCGCGGAACACATGACAATAAAAAGTACCGTTGATAATAACAGGGCCGCGTTTCTTTTCATAGCCACCTCTACAGTGAAGTTGTTGTTAATTCGTTAATCCTCTGCTGCGCCTTTTTGCTGTATTTGCCTTCCGGGTATTTTTCAATATATTCCCTGTACATATCCCCGGCCGGCTTGCCCTGCAGCATACCGTCCAGTATCTTGCCCTTTAGATAGATGGCATCGCCGACCTCGGGCGCCTCCGAATCCTCGTAGCGTTCCATGAATTTGTCGGTCAAATCCATGGCTTTTTCATATTTGGCCGTGAATTCCAGGTACTTGATGTCAAAAAGTTTAACGTTTCTGATATCAGGCTCCTTTAACTTTTCAACGGCGTACTTTTCTATATAATCGCTCACCCGGTCGGACATCCCTATTAAATATCCGCCCATTGATATTATAATAACTGCTGTTATTAAAATGCCCTTCATAGAAATGCCTCACCTCCGGAGACCATCCGGTCCCATATTTTTTATATAATATCTCCCTGTAAACAAAATAAAACCTTAATAAATCATAGCACTTTATAGGTTTTTTGTCAATTTTTAAGAGGCCTGGAGTTTCCCCGGTTTTTCATGCCTTCCGGGAAACGATATTTAGGTGTCAAATTTTAGCGTCATCTGCCGGCTTCGTTTTTTGTTCTCCGGATGCATGTCTTCCCATCCTGTTTCGAACAGTATGCGGCCAATTCCGTCG
>JAJFUW010000136.1 GCA_021372235.1 Spirochaetia bacterium | reverse complement strand
TTTTCCCTCACGTCACTGACGCATTACCAAACAATTCTTTTTATGCTCCACAAAATGGTTTCGATTTGGTATACTTGCATGGAATAAAAAATTCAGCAGGAGGCAGGCATATGGCAGATGCACCGAAATGTCCGCAGTGCGGGTCCGAGATGAAACTCAGGGAAGGTTCGAGGGGCAAGTTTTACGGCTGTTCGACATTCCCGAAATGCAAGGGCACAAAGGAATATGATGGTGAACAGGAAAAATGCCCCAAATGCGGTTCGATGATGGTGTTAAAGAACGGGAAGAACGGCAGGTTTTATTCCTGCTCAAAATATCCCGAATGCAGGGAGACAAAAGACTATAAAGAGGTATGCCCCAAATGCGGCTCGGACATGCAGAAGAAACAGGGACCAAACGGCGATTTTTTAAGCTGCGTCAAATACCCCGAATGCAAGGGAACGAGGAACATCGGACTTAGAAAAGACGGGACGGCGGGCACTCCGGCAAAGGCAGTCAACATCGAAGATACAACGGATTACAGCAAGGACGAGAATCCTTTTTAAGGGGTTAAATACAAAACAGTAAAAATAAAACAGCCCGCCGGTTTCTACCGCGGGCTGTTTTATTTTTTTATAGGAAATCATTGTAGCAATTTTATTAGCCATGTGCAAAATCCCCCGGCACTAATTATTCATTTATCCAAAGGCTAAACGGCAGGGAATAATGAAGACCGCAAAACCCGCCTGTAAAAATATCGGATTTATAAAGCCTTTTTTATGTTATAATTTTATTAAGAAACAGGTCAATCAAGGGAGAATGGCGGACAATGAAACTTGCCTTTTATTGCGGAGTGTGCGGTCGGCAGGAATCAATGGAATTAAACGATAAAAACAGGGTATATCTCATCGGCCGCGACATCGAAGGCCTCGATATAAAGTTGTGCCCGGATGAGAAATCTACGTTATCCAGGATTCAGGCGCATATAAAATATGATAAAAACGCATGGCGTTTATTTGACGGGATGCCCACTGAAAATATCGGCAGACAGGCAGTAAAAATATCAAAACCTTCTTCCTTTGCCGGTTCATTCATCAAACGGGGCAGCGAGTTCAGGTTCATTCCGTACGGGACGGGCGAAGAACTGCGCGAGGGCGATCAGGCCTACTTTGTGGCGACCGGCAAGACAGAACGCAATGTCCTCGCAAAATGGCTCAACCGGGCGGGTACGGACGCACAGGCGGCTTTTTACAAATATAACAGTTTTAATTTTAAAACTGACGCCGCCAATTTTGACGGCTTCAAATACAAACTCAGGGTCCTGTCCGACGCGGAACAGGCGGCGAAGATGCGCGCCAATAACATGCTGGTGCCGGTCAATTTCTCAAAAGATTTTGAGATAGGCAAAGAACACCTGAACTACTGTCTCGGGCTTGACATACGGGGCTCCACCGGGGCGGATCTGGAGACGCAGCGCGATTACTGGATACCACAGTTCAACGCGATATTGAACGAACTGCTCCCGGCTTACAGTGATTATCTGCTCATCCTGCTCGGGGATGGCGCATATATATCTTTCCTGGGGCAGAGGGACCACCAGGATGTTAATTTTGAATTTGCCATGAAGTTTCTGGACCGTATGCATGTCTACAATGCAGATAACAGAAAAAAGGGCATACCGGAGTGGAGTATCAGGCTGGCGGTCAATATGGGGAAAGACAGGCTGGCGCACGTGACAATCGCGGGGTTAAATTCGCTCAATGTTTATGGGAATGCCATAACCACCACGTCGAGGCTGATGTCGTACGGAAAATCGCAGGGGGATGAGATAATAGTGGGAATACCGTTCCATCAGGAGTTCAATAATTTTAAATACTATAAAACCAATTTTTCCCAGACCATGGACGAAACGACAGACAAAAACAACGTCAGGCACAGCTATTACGTCTATAAGAAGATAGGGCAGTGAACTGTACTATCCCGCGTGCGCTGCCGGCCAATCAGGGAACTCTTCGCGGGTGATTCTCATTTCCTTACGATAAAAATCAGTGTGCCGTCGAACGCCGCTTTCTGCAACCCTATCCCCACCCGACGGCCGCGCTCATTTTGACGGCTTGGCCAGTCCTTCACGAGGATTGAGAGTTCGGATGCATGTGGGGCGCGGTTGTGCCGGTGCAGGACATATCCCGTGATATAAATTATATGCCATAAGTACAGGATTTCAATCCGAAATGATATTATCGGATCAGGCACGGTATTTTTTACTTTTGCGGAGTGCAACTGTTTGTTGCCTGCGGGCGTTAATGTATAAAAGGCTCAAGGAGGTTTAAAATGAAAAGGACCGCGTTTTTAACAATATTGCTGGGATTGTCCAGCGTTTTATGCGCACAGGTGGAGATAACGGTCGACCCTGCGAAGGGCAAAAGCCCAATATCGCCGTATATATATGGCGTAAACCAGGATATTGCTCGAAACGCCAATGTTACGGCCAGGAGGCTGGGCGGCAACAGGATGACCGGATATAACTGGGAAAATAACGCCTCCAACGCGGGAAGCGACTGGCAGCACTCCTCAGACAACTATATGGCGGACATCTATAACGTGAAGAACGCGGAGGAACCGGCGGGGGTTATATCCGCTTTTCATGACAAATCGCTCACAATGAACACGTATTCGCTGGTGACACTGCAGCTGGCCGGATATGTCGCACGCGATAAACGCGGACCCGTGGGAGCCGATGAAAAGGCACCCTCTGACCGCTGGGCACAGGTTGTTACGGCAAAGGCGGGAACGCTGTCGCTTGACCCGGATGAGAATGACGGCTTTGTCTATCTGGATGAAGAGATGAATTTTCTGATTAATAAATACGGCACATCTGACGGACCGACGGGCATAAAGGGGTATTCCCTTGATAACGAGGCTGACCTGTGGGGCTCCACCCATCCCCGGCTCCATCCGAATAAATGTGGTGTGGAGGAGTACATACAAAAGTCGATAGATTATTCGCTTGTGGTAAAAAAGTTTGACCCAAAGTCGGAGACGTTCGGCCCGGCCTCGTACGGGTTCAACGGATTCACCACGTGGCAGAATGCACCGGACTGGGGAAAACAGGCATGGACACACGACTGGTTCCTGGCATATTACCTGGACCGCATGGCGCAGGCTGAAAAGGAATACGGGTTGAGGCTGCTCGACGTACTGGACGTGCACTGGTACCCCGAAGCACAGGGAGGGGGCAAGAGGATAGTTTTTACCAACAGCGGAGCTGCGGGAGCCGAAGCCAGGGTACAGGCGCCGCGGTCGCTCTGGGACAGGGAATACACCGAGACGAGCTGGATATCAAACACAGGGTGGAGCCCCATATACCTGATACCGAGGCTAAAAGAGATGGTCGATAAATATTATCCGGGAACAAAAATAGCCTTTACCGAATATGAATACGGCTCGGGCAGCCATATATCGGGCGGTGTGGCAGAGGCTGACGTGCTCGGTATTTTTGGAAGCACGGGAATATATATGGCCAACTACTGGATGGCGGAGTGGGGATTGTATACACTGTCGGCGTTCCGCATTTACCGCAACTATGACGGCAACAATTCCGCTTACGGCGACACAAATGTTTCGGCGAAAAGTTCGGACTATTCCATTATGACCACTTATGCATCAGTGGAATCAAAGGACAACTCAAAACTGCACCTGATGTTGATAAACAAGGACATGACAAATACACAGACCGCGAGGGTCGCCATAGCACCAAAGAGTATTTTTAAAGGGTATGAAGTGTGGGGCTTTGATTCGACCAATGACGGCAGGATAACGAAGAGGGGGAGCGGCAAGATTGGGAAGAAGAATACCATATCCATAGAACTGCCGCCGCTGTCTGTATATCATCTGGTGGCAACGAAGTAGGGTTTTGTTTTTAGCACTAATTGTCTTTTTTATCGGTTTTATTATGGCTGTGTCCCGGAATATCTATCAGGTGTTTGTATTTCTTTTCCACATGCTTCCTTTTGACTTTTAGTGTCTGGGTCAGCTCGTCGCCGACGGAGAATTTTCTGTTAAGGAGCACGAAATGCTGTATCTGCTCGAACGGCTTAAAACCCGTGCCCCTGTTGATGAGGCGCTTGCCCTCTTTTTGTATGAACTCGGTAACCTTCCAGTGTTTGATGATGTCTTCGCCCTTCAGGACCATGTCGTCAAAGGATATTTTCCAATTACCGGCCAGTGCTTTCAGTTTTTCTTCGTTGAGCGCAATCAGGGCGGTTAGGCCCTTTTTATCCTGGCCAATTACAACGGCGTGGTCGATGAGGTCGGATTCCTGCAGTTTTTCCTCGATAGGTTCAGGTTCCAGGTTCTCGCCGCCCATGAGAACTATGGTTGATTTGGCGCGTCCGGTTATGACATAATCACCGTAAGCTGTGACATACCCCAGGTCACCTGTGTTTAGCCAGCCCTTCGGGGTTATGACCTCTTTTGTGGCTTCGGGGTTCTTATAATAACCTTGCATGACCTGCGGCCCGCGGACGAAAATTACGCCGTGCTCGCCGACCCATGCGCTGCGGCCCTCTTCTGTTATTATTCTCACCTCGGTCTCTATCAGCGGTACGCCGATGGTGCCTATCGTATTGCGGTCAAGTCTTCTTGTAATCATGCCGGGCGATGCCTCGGTCATGCCATAAGCGTTAACCAGCTTTACGCCGGCGGCATTAAAGAATTGATCGACAGACAAAGGGAGCGAGCCGCCGCCTGAAAAGGAGGCCCTGAGACGTCCGCCAAGGGCGCCTGTCACGGGTTTAAAGATAACTTTTGAGAGTATGTATATGGGGTGGCTCAGTACGACAAATACGGCGTTAATTATTATGGAAAACATGGCGGCTTTTTTCGTTGTGCTGATATGGCCCTTTACCGTGTTCAGGGCCAGGAGCCTGCGCCGGGTCAGGGACATGAAGTAGCCGAAGACCGTCCGTTTCACCGCACCTTCTTTCTCCACCTTTTTTTTGATATTTGAAAAAACCGATTCCCATATCCTGGGCACTGAGGCGACAAGAGTGGGCTTTTCATTGACCAGGTCCTCACCAAGGGTCTGGATGGAGGAGTAGTAAATGGCCATGCGCCGGGAGGCAATGCAGTATTCATAAGTGCGCTCGTAAACGTGCCAGCTGGGGAGGACGGAGACGGAGAGCTCGTCGGGGTTATCTATATCTATCCATAACAGCGGCGCGAGTGCGTGGACGTTGTGCAGGAAATTGGCGTGGGTCAGCATAACGCCTTTGGGGTTGCCGGAAGTACCCGAGGTATACACCAAGGAGGCAAGGTCTTCCGGCGAAACAGATTTTACCATGTTGTCGTATAATTCGGGGTCGTTTTTGAGGGCAACCCCGCCTTCTTTCATAATGTCAGCGTAAAAAAACGTCCTGCCCGCGAGGACTTCC
>JAJFUW010000135.1 GCA_021372235.1 Spirochaetia bacterium | reverse complement strand
TGTCTGCGTTGCTGTTTGTGTTACCGTCTGAGTCACGGTCTGACTGACCGTTTGGGTCACTGTTTGCGTTACTGTCCTGGTCACGGTCTGCGTTACTGTCTGGCTGACCGTCTGCGTTACCGTCTGTGTAACTGTCTGCGTCACGGTCCGTGTCACGGTCTGGGTTACAGTCTGCGACACTGTCTGCGTTACCGTCCTGGTTATGGACATGGTGACAGACTGTGTCACGGTCCGCGTGATAGACTGTGTGGTCGTCTTCGTTATGGTCGGGGTAACAGTTCTGGTCACAGTCTGGGTTACCGTCTGTGTTATTGTCATTGTGTAAGTCGCCGATATAGATGACGTTGGCGACGGGGTAGATGTGTCAGTTTGGGCGACCGTGAAAGTTGGCGAAGCTGTCAATGTCCAGGTATATGTGGGAGTTATTGTAAATGTCGGGGTATGTGTGCGCGTACCGGTCAATGTGGGTGTGACCGTATTGGTTATTATGATAAAACCTACCCAGTTGGAGAAGTCCTGGTCCCATCTGCCGACGTTCTGGACTCCGGTAGGAGAAAATGTCGGCGTTGACGTGAACGTGAACGTATTTGTCCTGGTAAATGTCGGCGTCCGCGAATTTGTCCTGGTAATGGTAGGCGTGCAAGAGAGCGTGCCTACGGGACTAAACACCGCGACAGCTACCGAGTTGGACGACCCGTATGAAGTATTGCCGGTGTTATAAATCCAGCGGTAGGTTGGGGTTATGGTTGGTGTCACTGTCCTGGTCGAAGTAAGTGTATATGTAAGCGTCCATGTCAGCGTATACGATGGTGTACGTGTCAGCGTGTTTGTCATTGACTGCGTCCAGCTCATGGTGGGAGTTAAGATGGGTGAAAACGTCCACGTAGGAGTTATTGTGTACGTCGGTGTATTTGTGTATGTATCTGTCGCGGTCCATGTATCGGTAATTGTTGGTGTGTTCGATGCCGTACCGCAAGAGTCGCTTATCGCCACAGTACTCCTGACACCGGTGGTTCCATTATGTTTTGATATTTTGGCATCATAACTGCCGTCCGCTATTAACACATGCACATATTTTGTCCCGCTCCATCCGGATGGTATGGCTAAATTGTATGTGAAGTTCCTGTAATCGGTCTGATTCCACGCCCACGACTGTGTACTGTTCCTGCCATCAAGCGATTCATCTCCGGAGGACGAAGGTACAACAGGGCTGTTTGCTGTATTTTCATAATAAAAAACGTATACATTCGAATCGGTCCACAGCGGACTGCTATTCGAATTGGATATTGCAATTACAAAATAAAGCGTCTGGCTCGTCGATGCTCTTGCGGAAAAGTTGACCGCAATCGTGCTTCCAGCAGAATAGCAGTTGCCGGACACAGTCGCCCCGCTGCTAAAATCCGCCGCAAATCCAATGCCGGCGAAGCAGAGTACGAACGCAAACAGGCCTATCCCGACCTTGCCCCGGGAAAGCCTGTTTTTAAACATTTGTCAGCTCCGTTTTTTAGTTGATACAGTTTTTTGACGAGCCGAGAATATCGGCGACGGCGTCTATCATGTAAACCGTGTTGAAACTCCCGAAGTTCACGAATTCATTTTTCCTCAGCAACGCTATATATGACCGCCCGTTTATCAGGTACGGATAGCCTGTTATCCCGGTGGAAAAATTCGTGACGCTGACATCTTCCGTAATATCCCTGCGCAGTTCGATGACGTCCCCCGAGGCGGCGGCCGCCGCTATGGCCGATGCAATTGTCGTATATGTGCAGGTGCCGCATATCGGCAGCGTAGCTGCAAACACAGGCGCAGAGCACAGCACAAAGGCAAACGCAAATATTATGTCCGGTACATTGCGCGTCTTTTTTTCCGTTTGAACGTTCACTTTTGCATCTCCTGAAACTTTATCAACTTTCGTCTTTCCTCACACAAAACTTTCATTTACTACAGCACGCACTTTTCCGTGAGACAGAAAAATCTCAAAACAGATACCACTGCCTTGTTCAAAAAAACCTCTGTATTATTAAGCCATTTCCCTAACAATATTATATCCATAGATAGTTATTTTGTCAATTTCTATCCGGTTGATTATTTGGTTGGATTGTTCCACTTTTTACTATATTTATAAGGCTTTTTCTTGACAGGTGGACGGATTTTACATTTTTCCATTTTTTTACCGGGAAAAAATCTTTCCTTATTATATATTATATCAAAATCTTGTTTCGGAAAATTTTTTCCCCTTTAAACTTTTTATCGTTCATTACAAGCAAATACAATAAAAAAGCGGCCTTACGGCCGCTTTTCTATTGCATTATTACTGACATCGCACCATCTGCCCTGTTTCAACATAAGCATTATTGTCCATCGCTGGTTTTATCTCCACGGACTTTTGTGCGAACATGAAATCTTTCAGATAAGCAAAATATTCCCTATACATCTTTGGTTTGAAGTACGGTAGCGGCCACCTGGCCACCTGCACCCAGAAACATACGGAGCCGGACATCCCCGGCGGCACATTGGTGAAGCTCCACGATACACCCCTCTTTCCGTCGCCCCATGTGAAATAATTGCATGATTCACTGCACCACAAAAAATCCACCTCATAGGGCAGAGTGTCCCATATAGTGAAGGCAGCCGGATTTTCCCCGACATTTTTAAACGTGAGACAGTACTGCACCGTATCGCCAAAAGGCACCTGCTGTTTATCTTCTGATTTCGCCAGCTGTATTGCGTTCGCCCAGGTATTGGTCACGGTAGGTGTGGCGCTAAAAGTAGGCGTAAACGTTCCGGTAAATGTCACTGTTACAGTCCTGGTCGGCGTTATCGTCCTGGTGAAACTGCGGGTGATAGTCGGGGTAAACGTATAGGTCACGGGCGGGCCCGGTGTCCACGTCATGGTTATAGTACGCGACAGCGTTACGCTCGGTGAAAAAGTAAAACTCATAGTTTGGGTCAGCGTCGGTATGCGCGTACGCGTGGAAGTAGGGGTCAGCGTGTACGTCAGCGACCATGTCGGGGTAAAGGTGCGCGTGCCTGCTAAGGTCAGAGTCTCTGAGACCGTCGGCGTCGGAGTTCTCGTAAAAGTACTGCTGGGGCAGTACATCTGGACCACAACCGTGTTTGATGAGGCATCAGGCGTGCCGACACCTATTGAAGACCAGTGGACCCCGGCCACGTTGCTCCTGTTCTGACAATATTCGCTCGTATCCAGCCAGTAGTCCAACGCTGTTACCGTCAGGTTCACGCATGTAAAACCGGCAAAACCACGCGGCCACGTCACATTGAACCCGTTGCCGGTGCCGCAATAATTCGGTCCGAAACAATAATCACATCCGCATGCATCATTTGGCCCGCCGTATGACATGCCTCCGGACGGCGTAAAAAGGTCGTCCACCCTCACCACTCCCGGCTCCGCGCTCCCTTCATTGCACACGTGTAGTATATACGTCACTCGCTGGCCTGTCTGAATGCCTGAGGTCGGCGGCAGGACCGTCTTTGTTATCGAAAACTGCGGCGGCGGCGGGACAGCGGTCGGCGTCAGGAAGAACTGCTGTCTCATGTACATCTTGCCGCCGTCCCCGGTGTCCGCGTTGCCGCCGGTGTCGTATGATAGCGGCTGCATCAAAGCGCCTGTCAGCGGATGGTATATTTGCTTGCCCCAGATAGTTCCCTGGTCTTTGATAGGCGTGGGCCATGGCGTCGCATTCTGGTACTCCCTCGACCACCATGTCAACCCGCCACCGTCGTTAGCCGGCGGCGTCCGGGCAGGGTAAGGGCAATCCGAACATAGAGGGGCATAATTATTGTAAATCCTGTTAGAACCGTCGTCAGAGGACATATACGAATGGTCGCCGCTGCTGCATGTGATGTCTATGGACCACGAACCCCATATCTCACAACACCGCAGGTTGGAAACCTCTATAGCGACTATGTTCTGTTCAGTGGCGTAGAAAGGTACTTCCCATGTGTTTGATGAGCCCACTGAAAATGTGAGGCATGTGGGATAAACTCCTGTCTGGTCCCAGTTCACATACGAAAACTGTCCCATCCAGTGGCTGTTCACCCATACATCGGCGTAGTCGTCTATAGCCACGCATATTTTCCCGGATACCGGCGTACAGACGGCCGCCATCGCGGAATATGCGGACAGGAACAGGACCACAAAAACAAACACTGCTCTGAAGGCTTTTTTTACATATTTTCCCACAAATACACCTCGCAATAATGGTTAGACCATTACCGCCGGTAAAATGATTACAACTTCTCTATATACTATTTCTATCATAAATTATAACCCGGGGCAGGTTTTTTGTCAAATTGTATAAAATTCCCAATTTCTTTCGTCTTTGTTTGAATAAAAATAAAAGGCGCCTTCCGGCGCCTCTTATTTTCGTATTTTGGACCCTGGACCATGAACCCCGGACCCTTTTTTATGCTATCACCTTTTCTATCACCTTTTTTAGCTGTGCTTCCGCCACAACGCCTACGACCTGCTCCACGAGTTCGCCATTTTTAAAGAACATGAGCGTGGGTATGGAGCGAACCCCGAACCTGGAAGCTGTCCCATTGCTTGTGTCAACGTTCACCTTTCCGACCTTTAACCTGCCGGCGTACGCATCCGCTATCCTGTCTATCATGGGGCCGATCATCTTGCACGGGCCGCACCACTCCGCCCAAAAATCCACAAGCACAGGTATGTTTGATTTCGTAACCTCGGTGTCAAAATTCGCGTCGGTAAAATCTGTTGCTTTGCTCATCGCCTAACCTCCCGAATTATACGGGTATTGGGCCTTGGACCTTGGACCCGTAGTTATTTCCTATCCACAACTATCCTGCTAAAATCCGCGAACGCTCCAAAAGCCTGCTTTAACTGTGACAACATCGAAAGCCTGTTGTTTTTCTTTGCCTCTTCCCTGGCATTCACGAGGACCTTGCCAAAGTAGGCGTCTACCGCCGGTTTGAACCCGGATATCACACTGAAAGCTTCGCCGTTCTTTTTCCCCTTTATGAGTTCTGACAGTTTTGACTGCTCCGCGGAAAATTTCTCATACAGCGCTTTCTCCTCCGCGTCCTCGAAAAGTTTCACGTCGACCGCGCCCGGTTTGAAATCCTGCGGGATTATGTTGGCTATCCTGGACAGCGCGAATATCCTGTCGTTAAAATCCGTGGTGTCTTTTTTTCTGGCGTCCATTAAGACCTGCGCCTTTGCCCAATCATCCAGCAGGTTCAGACCCGCGGGCGCCGTCACTGCATTTATTATGTCGTAATCAACACCTTTGTCCTTGAAATAATTTATCTCCCTCTGCTTCAAAAACTCCGTTATTTCGGACTTTTCCGCGCATTTCCCGAACTGTTTTTTGTACGCATCCAGGTTTACCACTATGAATTTTTCCAGGTCAATGTCGAGCTTTTTTTCCAGTATTATGTATATGATGTTCATCGCCTGGCGCCTGACCGCGTACGGGTCTTTTGACCCCGTGGGTTTGAACCTGTCCCCGGCGGAGAAGAAACCGCACAGGTTGTCCATCTTGTCTATCATCGATACCAGCAGCCCCTCGGTTGTGGAGGGCAGCGTGTCGCCGACCATGTTGGGATAGTAGTGTTCGCTGACGGCCGCGCACGTCTTTTTGTCGCCGCCCTGTTTTTCCAGGTAAACCCCGCCCATGAACCCGCGCAGGCCTGCATACTCTTTTTCACCTACCATGTTCGTGTTCAGGTCGGCCTTTGAGAGCCGGGCGATATGTGAGAGCAGTGCCGGGTCGTTGTACCCGAAAAGCCCGGCGGAGGCCTCTGCCAGCAGCTTCATCCTCTCCATCTTTTCAAACATCGTTCCCAGACCGGATATAAATACCGCTTCCTTCAGTTTTGGTATGAAACTCTCCAGCGGCTGTTTCAGGTCTTCCCTGTAAAAAAATTCCGCATCGTTCAGCCTCGAAAACAGGACCCTGGCGTGCTGTTTTACCACAAAATCCATGTTCTCTTCCCCGCCGTCGCGTACGTTCACAAAACAGTTGGTGAAGGAGCCGTCGTTTTTCAGGACCGCGAAATACCTCTGGTGCTCCCTCATGGCTGTTATTATGACCCTGTCCGGCAGGAACAGGTATTTCTCGTCGAACGCCCCGGCCATTACCGAGACCGTCTCGACGGAGGCTGCCAGCATCTCGAGCAGCCCGTTATCCGGGAGGATTTTTAATCCGGAAGGCAAAAGCAGCGCCTCTGTCTGGGCCATTATCTCTTTTTTTCGTTCTTCCTGGTTTAGTTGTATGCCATTTTTTGACATCAATTCAAAATATGAGTCCGCGCCACTTACCGCGGCTTTTTGGTTGTTGTGGATGAACTTGTGCAGCCTTGTTTCGTTGCCCGAAGCGGTCCTGCCGTAGTTAAAACCGACAGTTTTTCCGTCCAGGAGGCATACTATCCAGCGCAGCGGCCTGGCAAACGTCACGAGCGTCTCGTCCCAGGTCATGACCCTGGGGAAACGCAGCCCTTTTATGATATCCGGCATGGCCGCCGCTATGACCTCTCCTGTCTCTTTGCCCTTTTCAAAAATATTCACGTACAGGTATTTCTGGCCCTTTTCTTCCTTTATGGCCATATCTTTTTCCTGTACCCTGTTCGAGTCCAGGAATTTTTTTCCTATGTCCGTCAATTTTGTGTCCCTGTACGCCACGTCGTAGCGGGGGCCCTTTTTTTCCTGCGATATGTCGGCCTGTTTTTCAGCGAGTCCGTCGACTGTCAGCACGAACCTGCGCACCGTATATGTTGAACTTATTTCGCTGTGGGCCAGCCTTTTTTCCTCAAGCATTTTTTTTACGTCATCTTTTAACTGCGCTGCCGCCGGGGCCAGGTAGGCTGCCGGCAGTTCTTCAAATCCCAGTTCGAGGAGCAATCTGCTCATCTGGCGGCCCCCCCGATATTTTCCATGTAGCCTTCCGCGCACATTTTGGCGAGGTCCCTGATTTTTTTGATGTAGGTGGGTCTCTCCGCGATGGATATGGCCTTGCGCGCGTCGAGCAGGTTAAAGAGATGCGATATTTTCAGGACAAAATCATAGGCCGGTATGGGCAGTTTCAGCTGAGCCAGCCTGCACCCTTCCGCGTAATATTTGTTCAGGACATCCAGCATCATGGCCGTGTCCGCATACTCAAAATTGTACGCCGAGAATTCCCTCTCGTTCTCCAGGAAAACCTCTCCGTATGTTACTCTGTCGTTCCATTTGATGTCAAAAGCGCTATTCACCCCCTGTATGTACATGGCGATGCGCTCCAGCCCGTAGGTCAACTCCGCGGCGATGGGATTCAATGTTATACCGGCCATGTGCTGGAAATAAGTAAACTGCGTGATTTCCAGACCGTCGAGCCACACCTGCCAGCCGAGCCCCGACGCGCCGAGCGTGGGTGATTCCCAGTCATCCTCGTTGAACTTTATGTCATGTTCCTTTACCTTAATGCCTATGGCCTCGAGGCTCTCCAGGTACATCTGCTGGATATTCTCGGGGGCCGGTTTCATGATGACCTGGTACTGGTAGTAGTGCTGGAAACGGTTGGGGTTCTCGCCGTAGCGGCCGTCTTTTGGCCTGCGGCACGGCTCTATATACGCCGCGTTCCAGGGTTTGGACCCGAGCGAACGGAAAAATGTATGGTGAGAGAATGTGGCAGCGCCCTTTTCCATGTCATAGGGCTGTGTTATGATACAGCCTTTTTGTTTCCAAAAATCCTGTAATGTGAATATGAGGTCCTGAAAATGCATATTTTTAACCTCTTTACGGGCCGATGTAATACCCCTTGCTTTATTTTTTTTCCGGTTTTGCGGAAGCCATATACTCGGTAACACAGATGATTATCATGCCCAAAACCGCCGCACCAATAGCCAGAGCAACCTCCGTGCTGAAAGATTCCGGCATGATGTTTATGTATTTGGATACTATCATTTCGCCATTGCGGACAAGCGGCTGTCCGGCCGC
>JAJFUW010000133.1 GCA_021372235.1 Spirochaetia bacterium | reverse complement strand
AGTGGATAGCGGCCCGACTATCCCGATCCTCCGGGCGTTTATGCCCGAACCCGATCAATATTTTTAATCTATATATCTATTATACCTGTTTTTATGCTTCAATTCAATTTTTAAATTTAAATCCCTTTCATCAGGCCTTTTTCAAGCGTCCATGCCGCCTCCGCCCTGCCTGAACGGTTCTATATGCACAAGTGTGTTGCAGTCCCCGTAAAATCTCTTCATCTTCATCTCGATGGCGTGTGTCAGGTCGTGCGACTCCAAAACTGTCATGCCGCCGTCTACCTTGACGTGCATGTCAATGAATATGGTGGAACCTGACTGGCGGGTCCTGATCCTGTGGAAGTCCTTAACATCCTCGAACTCTTTGAGCGCGTGCTCTATTTTTGCGATTTCGCTCTCATCAAGCCCCCTGTCTATTATCTGGTGGGTAAGCGTCACGGAAAGCCTGACAAATATCCCTATGACCCACACACCGACGAATATGGCGGCCACGGGGTCTATCCACCATACTTTTGTCAGTGCGAGCGCTATCAGCGCCCCGGCAATGCCGAGCGACGTTATGACATCGGCGTTCAAATGCTCGCCGTCGACCGTAATTCCCACGGAACGCAGTTCCTTGCCCTTTTTTATCAGGTACCTGGATACTGTCCAGTTTAGCAGCCCGGAAAATATCATGACAGCTATACCGGCCCATACCAGGGTGGGTTCCGTCCTGTGCACCAATTTCATGACGCCTTCGTAAACGATGCCGACGCCGATTAAAAATATCAGTATGTTCTCTATCCAGCCGGTGACTATCTCTATCTTGCCGTGGCCGTACTGGTGGTCCTTGTCCGCGGGTTTTAACGACTGCTTGACGCCGAAATAGGCTATGAGGGACGCCATCAGGTCGTTCGCGGAGTGCAGAGCCTCGGCTACGATGGATACAAGACCCGTCATCAGTCCTATTGCAATCTTCAGGATGACCAGGGCGGTGTTTGACACCACGGAGAGTATTATGACCTTCTCCTTTTCCCTTTTTATCTTGAGTTCCAAATCCGTCGGTTTCATCTGTTCCATGATTATCTGCGTTTCACGTCAATCTTCATTTCAGGATTTTTGCCCCTGTTGACCGTTACGGCTACGGCTTTTTCCACTATGTAAGTTGCCTCAATGGAAATAACGTAAGCCCCTATTTTAAGTTTTTCGAACCTGAACCTGCCATCCTCGTCCGTCTTCGTTACATATACCTTGTCCGTATGTTTTGATATGGCCTTTATCTTGACCCCGGCCCCCACAGGGTTGTTGTTCATGAAAACCCTGCCTGATAGGTCGGAGCGCAGCATCGGGTCCTCTGTGGGTGTAGCCGTTGGTTTGGGTGTGGGCCTTTTTGTGGGCTTTTTGGTCGGTTTGGGCGTCGGCCTGGGCGTATCAGTTGGCACAGGCGTGGCTGTCGGGACCTTTGTGTATGTCTCTGTCGGAGTGGCCGTTGCCTGAGGGACGGGCGTATAGGTTCCGGTCGGCGTCGGCGTGGCCGGCGGCTTGATCCTCCTTATTTCCAACATCCTGGGCGCTCCCGGCACGTCTATCTCAACCGGGGATTCATTCTGGTCCGGGTCAATGACCGCGACCTTGCCCGATTTCTCGCCTTCGATGTACCCGGTACAGAAAACTTTCGGGCCCGCGCCTGTCCTGCCGAACTCGCAGTCGTACACGGGGTAGTCAAGACCCACCGAGTACGGTTTGGTAAAACCGCGCAGTTCGAATATGTCAAAGCCGTTGAGCACGGATACATAAAGCATGTTGTTGTATGCCGCCACGCCCCTGGGCATGTCGGTGGTAACCATTTCGTTTATTACCTGGTTCTTTTTCATATCTATGACCGAGACGCTGGCCATGCCTTCGTTGGAAACAAAAAGATACCTGCCCGCGTATGTGGTCATGCTAAAAGGGTCGGTGCCTGCCGGTATGACACCGGTAAGTTTACCCTTAACAGTGTCGTAAAGCGCCACGCCGCCCATATCTGCCATGGCTATGTATACTTTTTTGTCGTCATCGGAAATGGTAATTGCCTTTGGCATGGCCGGCAGATTGACGGGGTCGCCAGTTGCCTCCATAGTCGAGAGGTTGATTATGGACATGTTCTGAGACTTGCCGTTTATGACGTACGCTTTAGTCGAATCGTTCGCTATTGCCAGCGAGACCGGGCCGTAGCCAACGTTCGTGAAATCAGCCTCAAGGGTCAGATTTTTGCATTTTATCCTGTACAGCGCGTTTGTGTCGGGGCTGATGAGGTAGAGGTATCTGTCGTCTGCGTCCAGTTTGATGTCCGTAACAGAAAATTTGAGCGGTATCTCCTGCAGTATCTCATTCACCGCCGTATCAATGACCGTGAGCTTTTTCAGCCTGTCGTGGGAAACGTAAAGATTCGGCGCGGCAAAAGACACGGCCGCAAAAAGCAGTAAAAGTGTCGTTATTGCAGATTTTTTCATGTTGTCCTCCTGATCGTATTATGACTTGATTATAATGTATTTGACCCTTTTTTTCATCCAATAGTTTATGCAAATATGCTTTTATTATTATTTCATTTCAATTTCCATTTAGAAATATCTCTTCCCGGTTTTCTTCCGTATATATTTTTATGCCTTCCCTTTTCAGCGCCGCTGTCAGGACTCCGTCGCCATCTATGAGCAAGCCGGTGAATGTTCCGTCATATACCCTGCCGGCGCCGCATGCGGGGCTCTTTGTTTTCATTATCACGGCAGTGACGTTCATCCTTTTTACCGCTTTTATGAATTCCGTAACTCCGTCCAATATTTCCTGTGTGTGGTCGCCGCCGTTTTTGTCCACCACTTTTGCCCTGCCGTCCAGCACGTCAACCCCGGTCCCGCCTGTTATCTCCACGGGTTCACGCGGTATGGGCCTGCCTCCCAGGACCTCGGGACACAGAGGCATTGCCCTGCCCGTGGTGGTTAGCTGCCTTATATTTTCCACCAGCCTGTGCTCCCCGTCATACCTGCATTTCACGCCCGCCAGACACGCGCTCACTAAAATCATAACCACTCCCGTTTGTTCCTGGTTCCACGGTTCAAACCGCTATGCAGTTTGGAACCTGCAACCCGGAACAATTTTTATTCCCTGTACTTATTAACTATCGGCATCCGTCTGTCCCTGCCAAAAGCCTTCGGCGATATCTTCACGCCCGGAGGAGCCTGCCGCCTTTTATATTCGGAAAAATCAAACAGCCTTATGGCCTTTTTTAGCGCCGTCTCCTCGTATTTTCCCTTCAGGTCCGAATATGTCTTGTCGTTCTCCATATAATCATATATTATCCTGTCCAGCAGAGAATACTCCGGCAGAGAGTCCGAATCTTTCTGGTTGAAACGCAATTCCGCCGTCGGCGCCTTTGTTAGGATATTTTGGGGTATCAGGTCGTATCCCGCCTTTTTATTGCGCATCCTGCAGAGTTTATAGACGAGCGTCTTTGGCACGTCCTTTATGACCGCGAACCCTCCGGCCATATCCCCGTAGAGCGTCGCATAACCCGTGGACATCTCGCTTTTATTGCCCGTGGTCAGCACAAGCGCGTTGAACTTGTTTGAAAAAGCCATCATGATATTTCCCCGTATCCTTGCCTGCAGGTTTTCTTCCGTGGTGTCCGGCTTTAACCCCATGAACTCGGGTGTGAGCTTGTCCAGGTACATTTCCAGTATGTCCTGTATGCCTATGACCTTGAGCCTGATACCGAGGTTGTCGGCAAGTTCCCTGGCGTCATCGTATGATTCCTTCGATGAAAATTTTGTTGGCATGAACACGAGGCTGACGTTATCCGCCCCCAGAGCATCGGCTGCCACGGCGGCCACCAGCGCCGAATCAACCCCGCCGGATAGCGCCACGTACGCCTTTTTGAAACCGCTCTTAAAAAGGTAATCCCTGGTGCCGAGTTTCAAGGCTTCGTAGACTTCCTGTTCCGTTGAGACGGGTTTATAGGGTGCAGAAACGGCCCTGTCTGCCCTGAATTTTACGGAGTGGTCTATTTTTACCGTATTCTTTCCGGGGGCTTTTTTGCGCGGTTTATAGTTTAAATCGTATACCAGGTCATACTCCGCAAACTGCCAGCCCTGGGCCAGCAATTTTCCGGTTTTTCCTATTATAAGCGAGTGACCGTCAAATACCAGTTCGTCCTGCCCTCCTATCAGGTTGCAGTAGATCAGGTCCGTGCCGAGTTCTTTCGCCCTCTTTTTGAACATGTCGAAACGTTCTTTCCATTTCCCGAGGTGGTAAGGCGACGCGCTGATATTCACGAGGAAGTCCGTCTTTCCCTTGAGGCACTCCAGCATTGAGCTGTCAACCCAGAGGTCCTCGCATATCGTGACGCCTATCCTGGCTCCTCCGATGTCCAGTATCAGCGGCTTTTTACCCTGTTCAAAATACCTCTTTTCGTCAAAAACTCCGTAGTTCGGCAGGCTCGTCTTGTCGTACACGGCCACAATCCTGCCTTTGTGCATCACGGCTGCGGAATTATACCTTTTGCCACCGCGCAGGTCCACAAACCCGGCGATGGCTGCAATATCGCCCACGGATTTCGCCATTTCTTTCAATGCCGATATATTATCCCTGACAAAGGTTTCTTTTAACAGCAGGTCCTCCGGCGGGTAGCCGGTTATGGAAAGTTCGGGGAATATCACGACATCCGCAGAACGGTATTCCGCCTCTTTTATCTTTGCAATCACTGCTGCGGTATTTCCTCTGATGTCGCCGACGGTCAAATTCACCTGTGCCACAAAAAAACGCAGTGTATTGGTTTTACCTTTCATTTAAAATCCGCCTGATATCCATTTTGAGTATCTTTCCTGTCCCGTTTTTCGGGAGCTCCGGCCAGAATTCAAATTTGTGCGGCACCTTGAAACTTGCCAGGTGCGCCCTGCAGAATTTTTTCAGTTCGGCCTCGGTGACGCTTTTTCCTTCCTTGAGCCTTATGACTCCAACAGGCACCTCACCGTGGGATATATCCTTTTTGCCGACAACGGCGGCCTCTTCCACAGCATTGTGCCTGTACAGCACCTCTTCGGCCTCACGCGGATACAGGTTCATCCCGTTTACTATGATGAGGTCCTTTTTCCTGTCAACAATATAGATATACCCGTCCTCATCCAGCCTTCCTATATCGCCTGTGTGGAGCCATCCGTCCTTTATGACCTCGGCGGTTTCCTCCGGCATGTTGAAATAACCTTTCATTATGTTCTCACCCCTGACGCATATCTCTCCTATCTCGCCGCATTTTAAATCCCCGCCATCATCGCCCGCTATCCTGACATACACGCCGGGTATGGCCGGCCCGACCGAGCCCGGTTTCCTCTCGGCGTTCAACAGGTTAACGGAAACGACCGGGGATGCCTCGGAGAGGCCGTAACCTTCCAGCAACGGCAGCTTAAATTTCTTTTCAAAACGCCTCAGCACCTCCCCGGCAAGCGGTGCCGCCCCCGAGATACAGACCCGTATCTTTATTAACCACATGAATACCGGCGGTATTTTTTTCATTGAAAGCACGTTGAATACCTGCGGTATGGCGGCAAATATGGTTATCCTGTCCAAAAACAGCGCCTTTATGATCGGCGTGAACGGCTGGACGGATTTGAATATCCTGATATAGCACTGCATATATATGGGGCAGAGCACGTTCACGGTGAAAGAAAATGCGTGGAACATCGGCAAGAACAGTATGAACCTGTCCCTCTTTGTCACCTTGATGGCCGAAGTCGCCGATTCGACGTTCGCTATCAGGTTGCGGTGTGAGAGCATGGCGCCTTTGGGGTGTCCCGTCGTGCCGGAGGTGTAGATAATAGCCGCGGTGTCGTTGTCGGATATCTGCTCCGGTTCAACGTACTCTTCCTTGAATACATCTGAAAATTTCATGTGTGATATGGGGAGGTCGTCCACACCTATTATGACCACATCCTGAAGCGCCGGTATCCTGTTGACGTTCATATCTTTGATTATGGGATTGAAATCCCTTGATGTTATGAATATCTTTGCCCTGCAATCGTTCATTATATATGCCACCTCTTCAATGCCCAGGAAGGTATTGAACGGCACAACTTCGGCACCCAGGTATATCACCCCGAAATAGGCTATGACGAACTCCATGGAGTTGTTCAGCAGCATGGCCACTCTGTCGCCCTTTTTTACCCCGAGATGTTTCAGTCCCGCCGCGAATTTCAGAGAGTCTTCATAGGCCTCCCTGAAACTCTTTTTCGTGCCGTCTATCCTCATGAAAACCCTTGAACCCGACTGTTGTGACGCTCTTTTAAAAATGTCATTTAGGTTCAAAACATGCACCTCTCCGTTTGGAAATATGTCAGTGCGGATTGCGAAGTGTAAAGTTTGCAATCAACATTGGCTTTCACTTCACAAAAACAAACACACGCCGTTCTGCCGCTTTGTTGCAATAAATGGACGCCTTTAACTTTCAAATTTTAAGTTGACCCCTATACGTTCTCATACGGGTCAAAAAGTTTTTTGTACTCATCCAGTATGAACCTGTCCGTCATGGAAGCGATATAATCGCAGATGACCCGTTTCAGCGAATCACGGCCGAGCCTTTTCCTGGCCTCCGGCGGCAGGATTGACGACGTAACGCCGCGTTTTTTGTCCTCCATCACGCCGCGCTTTTCGTATACTTTGAACAGGTCCTCTATTATTTTTTCCGCCTTGTACTCCATCCTGATGACCTTGTAATGCTTATAAAAATTCTTGAACAGGAATTTTTTCAGGTCCCTGTGGAGCCTGTTCATCGGCTCGTCGAACGCCATTATCAATTTTTTGCACCCGCGCACCTCATCCACCGAGGTTATCGAGTGTTCTTCCAGGTTAGCGGCCGCGGTATTCATCAGGTTGGTTATCTGCAGGTTTATCAGGGCCCTGCAGATATTGTATTTTTTCATATCCAACGGCAGCGTGTCGAATTTTTTTCTGTCGAGCGTTTCCTCTATGGCTCCCCATATCTCCGTTGTTTTCAGCATCTCTATGTCAAGTATCCCCGAGGTGATGCCGTCGTCGAGGTCGTGCGAATTATACGCTATTTCGTCCGCCACGTTTACTGTCTGCGCCTCGAGCGTTGGTTTTAAACCCGGCTCAAAATCCCTGCACGACGGGTTGTCATAATCCGGCGAGTGTTTTATTATGCCTTCCCTGGTTTCCCAGGAGAGGTTTACCCCGTTGAAATCCGGGTATTTTTGTTCCAATTCGTCCAGAACCCTGAGCGACTGGGCGTTATGTTCAAACCCGCCCTCGTCCTTCATGAGCCTGTCCAGCACGGCTTCGCCCGAATGACCGAAAGGCGTGTGGCCTATGTCATGAGCCAGCGCCACGGATTCGGTCAGGTCCTCGTTCAACCGCAGGGTTCTGGCCACTGTCCGTGCTAACTGTGCCACTTCATTCGTGTGGGTAAGCCTCGTCCTGTAATAATCGCCCTCGAGATTTACAAATACCTGGGTTTTGTACTCCAGCCTGCGGAAGGCCGTGGAATGTATTATCCTGTCGCGGTCGCGCTGGTAGACCGAGCGGAACGGATGTTCCTCCTCGACGTATCTCCTGCCGCGCGTAGCGCTCGATTTCATGGCGTAAGACGCCAGCACCTCTTCTTCGCGTTCCTCGAGTTCATGTCTTGTCAGCAGGTATTGGTTTTGCGCCATCAGTCGCCCTGTTTCATGGTTGTATTTGGTATGACATATGCCATGAAAATATCCGTCAGTTTTTTCGGGAACGCGGAACGGGCCGCGAATTTTTCCATACCGCCCATGAACTGCGAAAAAACAAGTTCCCTCGTGTCAAAACCCGCGGCTGCCTCGACAGCGATGAGCCTCTCCTCAAATATCTCACGCAGCCCGGCGAGCAGCCTTTTTGCCTTTTCAGTCTCGGCTATCTCCATGGAATTCATGTTGGCCGCTATCCTGGCCGCTTCGAGCGTTCCGTCAGGCCTGGGCCTGCCGGTTCTGTCTATGTTGGCCCTGCGCAGCACGTCAGGAAATTTTTCCTCGGCGGCCGCAACGGACCGGACGAACATTGAGGTCGCGTTTTTTTTGTCCATTTTGGGTGCCAGTAATCCCAGCAGTATTTTCTGCGATTCTTCAAATAGGTTTATCATTCCTGCCTGTTCGTTATAATTGAGCGTCACTTCCATGAGCCTCTGCTGCAGCGCCGAAGACTGTGCCTTTACGGAGTCGAGTTTGCTCAATATCTCCTGTTTTTTCCTCTTGCGTTCCTCTTCCATCTCGCGCCTTATCTCTTCGCGCATCCTGCTTTTCAGGCCGTCTTCCTGGAGTTTTTTTGCCTCGGATTCTATGTTTTCTATCGCCTGGAGTTTTTTCAGTATCTCTTCCTTGCGGTCCGCTTCCTTTGCGGCCATCTCGCTCTCCAATTTTTTGCGCAGTTCTTCTTCCTGCACCTGTTTCTTTTCGTCCTCCATCTGTTTCAATGCCTGAAGTTTTTTGAGTATCTCTTCCTTTTTCACGCGCTCCCTGTCTTCCATCTCTTTCCTTATCTTTATCTCGAGTTCTGCTCTCTGTTCCTCTATCTTGCTGCGGGCCTCTTCCTCTATTTTTTTGCGCAGCTCGTTTTCCAGTTTTTCCCTGGTCTCGGCCTCTATCTTGCCGCGCAGTTCGCGTTCGAGCATCTTCCTGACATTGTCGGTTGTCATCACATCGGATTTTTCCCCAAACGAGGATATGTCTATCTCCTGCTTTACCTTTGCCTCAACCTCTTCGTCAACGGCCTTTTTCACGTCCTCGGTCAGGCCGCCTTCCGCTTCCTTCATCATTACCTGTTTAACCTCTTCGGCCAGTTCCTGCTTGACCTCCCGCTCGACCTCGGCTTCCATCTGTGCCTTCATCTTCGTGCGTTCTGCCTCAAACTCCCTGAGCAGGGCTTCCTCTTCAGCTGTAAGTTTGGCGTCCCGGTTGTCCGACATCAGTCACCCTGTTTCATAGTGGTACCGGGCACGGCGTATTCAAAAAAAATGTCATTTAGCCTGCCCGCGTACTGTTTTTTATCAAATATCCTGTCTATCCGCATCATAACCGCGGAAACGATCTCTTATTTTGTCTCCAGCGAACTTGCCGGTTCGGCGTAGGTTGCGATCAGTCGCCGCCGGCAGTTTCAGCCGGCTTTTTTTCCGGTCCGGCCCGGTATTGCGCGCTCTGCTTTCTGAATTCATCAATGAGTTTTAGAGTTTCCTCGCATTCTTTCACGCGTTGGTCCTCTGCAACCGGCGTGGCCCCGGCTTTCTGTGGCAACTGCGACTCGACCTGTATGAGCGGCAGGCCGAAAAAATAACTCAATATATATACAATTTATCACAATAAAATTGGTGTGTCAATAAACTCCCCTGGAGCCTAAAAACGGCAAAATGGAGATTTTTTGTCGTTTTTTTTGTAATTTCATAAATGCCTTAAAAAATAAAGCGTTTTTTGGGTTAAAAGAGGCGGTTTTTGTTATTTTCCGGACTGTTTTGGGGGGATACCCTTATTGCTTTGAGTTTTCACATAATCTTTTTATTATTGCCCTGTTTTGGACCAGGATTTTGTTCTCCGGTGCAGCCGCAACAGCCTTTTCCGACAACAGGTAAGCTTTCCTATAATAGCCTGCCTCTGCCGCGTACCTGGCCATCTCGCTGTATTGATATGCGTTCCTGTAAAAATCGTGTTTCTGGTCCATTAAAATGGCTGCCACGGCATCGTAGTCCTTTTTCCTGAGCGCACACTCGGTCTCAGCCGCCTTGAACCCCGTATTCCACAATATTTTCATGGGATCGTTGCCGCTTTCTTTCAGGCTGCTTCCGGCAAATTCCATGGCCCGGTCGTATTCCAGTTTCCACAGCAGGATGTTCACCTCTTTCAACCCCGCGTCGTAATCCAGAAAGAACTTTTTCAGTTCCGGGTTACCCTGCAGGTCGATAACGCACGCAAAAACCGGCGGAAAAGCGTCTGTGGCTGTATTCGGAAAAAATTGGAACAAGGCTCCGGGAAAAAGCCTGTAAAAATCCTTTCTCTGTATGGAGATGCCCAGCAGGACGGCCCTGTCAGCCTGCAGGCCGCAGTTCTTTGTGTAGGCCGACCGCGTGCGCAAATATGCCGGGTAATTGCCGTAGTTGCCGGTATTGTGTATGAATAGCGCCGGCGCCCCAGGCAGTGAATCCACAAAACGGGCCACGCGCCTGTCCGTGTCCGATATGGTTATCCTCCCGCCCCATTCCGTGAACATATGCCATGCTGTGCCCGCAGTCAAAAGCACCTGGACGGTAATGAACAACAGCGCTGTCCTGTTGCCTGTGAGCCTCTCCAGACAGTACGCCATCATGACCGCGGAAAATGGCAGGACCATTATATGGCGCAGGTGGTGTCCGATGCCGTTGCTAATAAAGAGCGTGGTGAGTGAGAGGACAAAAGCAATGAGAAAAAACATGTTCTGTTCCTCTTTGCGCTCCATTACCATGAGCACAACACCGCCCGCCAAAAGCAGTACCTCGGTAAAGGAAAAAACCGGCAGCCCAGGCGTGAACCAGTGTGAGGAGGCAAAAGGAAGCATGAAAAATGACGGTACCTGCCACAGGTTGGCCGCCAGAGCCGGCAGCAGGTTTCCTCCGTCAAATACGGTCTGCTGCGCGGCCCACCCTATTATGTTCCTGAACTTCAGGTATATCGTGGCCGCCACGGCCACCGAAATTATGATGAAGGTCATCGCATTCACAAATACTTCTTTTTTCATGCGACCGCGGTAGACCAAAACCGCCGCTATAGCTATTGGTACGGCTATGGCCCACGCGGTATAGGTAAAAAAGCCTCCGGTAAAAACAACGGCGGCAAAAACGAGCCACAGCGCCCTGCCCGTGTTTATGTACCTGAAAAAGAAAAACAGCAGCCAGACTGCAAAAAGCGGCACGTAGACTATCACCATCAGTTCCCTGGCCGTGAACAGCGTCCATCCCATGAGGCAGTAAACGCACGCCATGATAACGCCGTACCTCTTATCCTTTAACTCCCGGCCCAGCAGGTAAAACCCTGCGGTTGTCGCAAAAAATATCAGCAGAGGCACCGTACGCAGCCATTCGATCCTGCTTTTGAAGACCATAAGGTACAACATGTATATGGCCTCGCTGATATACGGCAGCGATGTCCCGGAGCGTTTTGAGTAGTCAAAAAATCCCCTGTCTCCGTTCATCTTGTAATAGGCTTCGGTTATCTCGTTCCACTCGTCGCCGTGAAAATCCGGCAGCCACGTCAGTATGTGGACGCACCTAACCGCGGCAAAAAGGATTGCTGAAGCAACAAGGAGCCATATCAATGTTTTTTTATCCCCGCGGGTGGTTTCAAGCCCGGGCTGTTTCATCATAAAATATACAGCTGTTATAACGGCTGTGACAGAGGCGATTGACAGGAAAGGATTATATCTGTAGTAGGCCCATAACCCTCCCAATAGGACCGCGGCTGACACAAAAAAAAGCAGTGTACTGCTTGCTTTTTGGCTGTTTCCCATATTCCCTCTGCGTTAATCTACGGATGAACTTTTATATCTTTTCCAGGCCGGCATGCTTTGCCGACAGGACCTTTTTTCCGTGTTTCTCAAAAACCACGGTAACCCTGACGTCGTCCCCGTATGCCTCGGTGTTCAGCACTTTGCCCCTGCCCATTATTTTGTGTTTTACCTTCTGTCCCTGGGTAAAACCCGCCGGCTGTTCCTCCCCGGAATAATCCGTTGCCTCAGCCGGGGCTTCGTCGGCGTATTCCACGGATGACGGGCTCGCCTGTTGCTGTGTTTTTGTGGTGTAGTTGATGTATTTATCCTGCACTTTGTTCAAGGGCAGCCTGCCCTTGTATTCGATCAGCTCGCCCGGTATCTCGTTTACAAACCTGGATATTGCCCCTATCTTGCGGGTACCATACTGCATGCGCGATACGGCGCTGAACAGGTACAGTTTTTTTCGTGCCCGTGTGATTCCAACGTATGCCAGCCTGCGCTCCTCCTCTATGCCTCCCGGTTCCTCCACGCAGTTCTTGTGGGGGAACACACCTTCGTCCATGCCGGTTATGAATACCACGTCGAATTCCAGCCCTTTGGCCGCGTGTATGGTCATGAGGGTGACCGCATCCTGCGATTCGTCCAGTTCATCGGTTGTGGTCATGAGAGCTACCTGGTTCAGGTAATCCGATAGTTTTGCTTCCTTGTTCTGCTCCTCAAACTCGGCGATGGCCGAAACGAACTCCTTGACGTTGTCCACCCTGTCCTTTGCCTGCGGAGACGGGTCGTTCTCCCAGTATTCCAGGTAACCCGTTCCGGCGAGCAGCTTCTCCACTATTTTTTTGAGAGGCATCGTATCTTTTTGGGCATGCAGTCCCGTTATAAAATCGTGCATCGCTTTCAGGGTGCTTTTTACCTGGGGTTTCAGGTTATCCATGGCCTCCGACTTATCCAGCGACTCTATAAAATTCAGGCTGTTCTTGAAAGCGTACTCTTCCAGTTTGTCGACCGTCGTATCCCCGATGCCGCGGGGCGGCACGTTTATGATGCGCTTGAACGACATGACATCCTGCGGATTGGCCACCACGCGCAGATAAGCCAGTATGTCCTTTATCTCGAGGCGGGAATAAAAGGAAACACCCCCGACGAGCTTGTACCGCACGCCAGCGCGCCTGAACCTGTCCTCGACCACGCGTGACTGCGCGTTTGTCCTGTAAAAAACCGCCATGTCCTTCAACTTGTAATCCGTTGTCTGGAGCAGCTTGAAAACCTGGTTGATGACGCACTCGGACTCCATAACAGCGTCGTCAACATAATAGAACGTGATTTTTTCCCCTTCCGGATTTTCCGTCCAGAGTTCCTTGCCCTTCCTGCCTTCGTTGTTTTTTATCACCGCGTGCGCCGCTTTTAAGACCGTCTTTGTGGAACGGTAGTTCTGCTCCAGCCTGATGACCCTGGCGTTCCTGTAGTCCTGCTCAAAATTCAGTATGTTCGTGATGTCGGCCCCGCGAATACGGTAGATGGACTGGTCGTCGTCACCCACCACGCATAGGTTCTTGTATTTCTCCGCGAGCATGGATATGAGGACGTATTGCGAGTGGTTTATGTCCTGGTACTCGTCTATGAGGATGTATTTGAACTTTTCCCTGTAGGCGTCCAGGATGTCCGGGTTGTTCCTCAGCAATTCAATGGGCTTGCTTATGAGGTCGTCAAAATCCACTGCGTTGTTTTTTTTCAGCCGCGCTTCATAGATGGTATAAATGGATGCCGTGACGCGCTCCTCATATGAGGAAGCCTGTGCCTCGTACTGTTCGGGGGTTAAGAGCCTGTTTTTTATATCGCCGAATCTGCGTATGATGTCGTAAGGTTTCATCTCCTTTTCGGATACCTTTGCCTGGTGCATACACTCCTTTAACAGCCTTTCCCTGTCGTCCTCCGCGTAGATTGAAAAATCCTTTGTGTAGCCGAGCCGCTCCGCGTTGGCCCTCATAATCCGGCATCCCAGCGAGTGAAACGTCGACATCGTCAGTTTGTCCGCCACCCTGCCGATGACACCCCTGATGCGGGATTTCATCTCAGCCGCGGCTTTGTTGGTAAAGGTAACGGCGAGTATGTTCTCCGGCTTTACGCCGTATTTGGATATGAGGTGCGCTATACGGTACGTGATAACGCGCGTTTTCCCGGAACCGGCGCCGGCAAGTATCAAAAGCGGGCCGTCCTTGTGGCAGACAGCTTCATACTGTTCCTTGTTCATTAAATTTTTTATGTCCAAAAAAACACCAACTTCCGGATGGAATAGGGTGTGGCCGATGAAAAAACTATTTTAAAAACAACGGATAGATTATAATATTGTCCGGGGATTTGTCAACTCTATAAAAAAAATAATACGCGGCTTCAGGCCGCGTATTATTTTTTTTATTCCTTAAATTATTTCTTCCTTATCTTCAGGATACCGGCATTTACAAAACCCAGTATGGAGGATGGCATGACACCCGTTGCGTTTGAAACATCCATTACCGACGCCATGGGGTTCTTGTTCAGATAATTTTTCACCTTCTTGAACTCGTTCACGTTGTCTTCCTGCAGGAATTTCCTTACTGTTTCCCTGTCATTTACCATCGCACAAAGCTCCTTTTAACGCTCCTCACCACTGTATATATCGGCCAAAACCGTAAAAACTTGACCCAAAAACGGCTTGAAGTATATACCACCTGCCTTATACTGTCAAATTGTTTATATTTATGAATTCAAAATTGTGCATTAAGCCTCAAATGCACAATTTGGGGGTCGGGTTCCTTGACACGCAGGGATGTATGATATATGATATTAAAAAAGAGGTGCTATCTGACGAAAAAGGAAACTGAAGTTCTGCTTATCACTGCGTCCATAGACGGCTACAATGCACAATCGCTTTCTGCCGGTCAGTCACCTTACCACGCACGCGCCATAATATCCGTTCTAATGAAAAATTTCCTGAATGATTCCATGCGGCCTCTGCGTCTCTTATCAGCCTCCGGCGACAGGGCCTGCATGTATGCGGTATCCCGTTCATGGAAAAAGGATCGGGAGAAAATAAAATCACGCCTCTCCGCCGCATTCATAAAATTCAGGCGTGACGCCCTGAAACTCTCCGCCTCATCGCCGTGCAAATGCGGTGCATGCGCGGCAGCCCGGGATTTGAGGCTGAAAATAGTGATACACGCCGGCCGGGCCGCTGTTTCAAAATCAGGGAATTCTGTCGTTCTTTCCGGCCGGGATGTACGGCTCTCCCGCTGTCTTGTTAATAACTCTGTCAGGTCAAATGAATATATACTGATGACTGATCAGGCCATGCATTCATTGGGTTACAGGGACGCTTCAAAATTTTTCCGGGGTTCTGAAAACTATCCGGGTATGGGAGAGATAAAAACATACATACTTCTACCCGGGCCGGAAATAGGTGAAATACTAAAAAACTTTACCCCGGGGTCCCTTGATACCCCGCTAAACAGGATAAAGACAGCCGGGCTGATTTTTGAGTCCATGGTTAGATTGAATTCAGCCGGGGAAAAACCATAATATTTTTATCTGCCGTATTGATATTAAATGGCCGGTTTTCCTGACAGCCACAACACGGGTGCGGGAAAAAGTTCGCCATGCCGCGCATATGAACAAAAACACAAACCAAATCCGCCCCTGAGCCGGCCGCGGGTGCCGGCTCTACAGTATCATAGCACAACCACAAAATGCGCGGCATGCCGTACCTTTTTCCCGCGCG
>JAJFUW010000125.1 GCA_021372235.1 Spirochaetia bacterium | reverse complement strand
CAACAGATTTACATATCAGACGTCTAACCAAAAGATATACGCGGGCGGCGACGCTGTGACGGGTCCTGCAACTGCTGCGGAAGCCATGGGCATCGCAAAAACAGCGGCAGAAGCCATAGACCTGGCATTGACCGGCGAGAGAAGGTTCTCAAAACTGTTCTATAAATTTGATTATAAAAATGAAGTACCGTTAAAACCCGAAGGCGGCAGTAATACAAAACCAAAGAAACTGCCGGTAAAAGAAAGGGTAACGAATTTCCAGGAGGTCCTCTCCGGTTATTCCGGTGAGCAGGCGTTAAGAGAAGCTGTACGCTGTTTGAGGTGCGACGTTAAGTCGTGCCGGAAATAACCGGAGGAGGGAGCCAGATGGAAAAAACAATGGTGAACATCAAAGTCAACGGCAACCAGTACAAAGTCGAAAAAGGGCAAACAATAGTGAATGCCTGTAAGTCAATAGGCATCGACATTCCGACATTGTGCTATTTGAAGGACGTTTCCCAAAACGCGTCATGCGGTATATGTGTAGTGGAGGTAAAAGGTGCAAAATCTCTCGTACGCTCATGCGTGGGAGAAGCTTATGAAGGTATAGAGATACAGACCTCCAGCCCAAAAGTCCTTCAGGCACGCAGGACGAACCTGGAACTGATACTGGCAAATCACCCAAATGACTGCCTGAACTGTGCAAGGAATCAGAACTGCGAACTGCAGGCAATGTCATACACACTCGGTATCGACGGTACCAGCAGGTTTGTAAGAACCAAAAAAATTGAGCCGCTGGACGAGACTTCACCGTCAATCATAAGGGACCCGAACAAATGCATCCTCTGCAAGCGGTGCGTACAGGTTTGTGCCGATGTGCAGACAGTATTTGCCATAGATTTTTCAAAGAGGGGCATCAGAACCAGGGTTTCAACTTACATGGATAAAGGCCTCGGAAACGTAGCCTGCACAAACTGCGGTCAATGCGCCATGGTATGCCCTACAGGTGCCATTACGGAGAGGGATGATACAAGGGCGGTCTGGAAAGAACTGCAGGACCCGGAGAAAATAGTGCTCGTGCAGACGGCCCCGGCAATCAGGGTTGGCATCGGCGAAGCCATGGGTATGGACCAGGGTGCCCTTGTGACGGGAAAAATGGTAGCGGCTCTGCGCAGGCTCGGGTTCAACAAGGTTTTTGACACAGATTTTACCGCAGATCTGACCATCATTGAGGAAGGCCACGAACTTATAAAGAGGCTTACAACCGGCGGAACTCTCCCGATGATGACGTCTTGCTCACCCGGCTGGATAAAGTTCTTTGAACATTTCTATCCGGAACAGCTGGACCACCTGTCCACATGCAAGTCGCCCCAGCAGATGTTCGGCGCCCTCGCAAAATCCTATTACGCGCAGAAGATGGGTATAGACCCGCGAAAAATTACGGTGGTCTCAATAATGCCGTGCACGGCAAAAAAATACGAGGCGAAGAGGCCGGAGATGAAAGGAGCTTTTGATTTTTGGAAAGACAAAATGAACCTCGGAGCGGACGATTTTTTCTATGATATAGACTATGTCCTTACCACGCGGGAACTCGCGAGGATGTTTAAACAGGCGGGGATCCATTTTGATACACTGGGCGAGGAGGAGTTTGATTCTCCGCTGGGCGCCTCCACCGGGGCAGCCGTCATATTTGGAGCGACTGGCGGCGTCATGGAAGCGGCGGTAAGAACCGCGTATGAAGTGGTCGTGGGCAAACCTCTGCCGAGTCTTGACTTAAAAGTGGTAAGGGGATTTGAGGGCATAAGAGAAGCCGAACTGGATTTAAACGGTACAAAAATAAAAGTAGCCGTGGCACACACTCTTGGTAACGCCAGAAAACTTCTGGACGAGATAAAGGATGGCAAATCGCCCTATGCCTTTATCGAGGTGATGACATGCCCCGGCGGATGCCTGGGCGGCGGCGGACAGCCAATTCCGACCACATGGGAGATACGACAAAAGAGGGCCGACTCCATATACGCAGAAGACAGGAACAAAGGTTTGCGAAAATCGCATGAGAACCCTGAGGTAAAAGCCCTGTATGAGGAATTTCTGAAAGAGCCACTCGGGCATCTGTCACACGAACTGCTCCATACGCATTATACAAAAAGAGGTGTATTTGTTTCCTAAAATTTGGTAATCTATTTTACGTCGAAAAAAAGCGGGCCGCGGTAGTACACCGCGGCCCGCTTAAACTAACATGACCCTGAAAGGGGAAAAAATGTACAAAATTACTATGGTAAAAGCTCTGACGCCCGACATCACACTCATGGGGATAAAAGCACCTCACGTGGTTAAAAACGCTAAAGGCGGAAATTTTGTAATCGTCATACCCAAAGAAACCGGGGAACGGGTACCACTCACAATCTATGACTGGGATGCACAGAAGCAGATAGTGTATATCGTATTTCAGGAGGTTGGCCTCTCAACAAAAATACTTGGCGCCATGAAAGAGGGGGAGGAGATATATTCGATAGCCGGACCGCTGGGCCGTCATTTCCATGTAGAGAAATACGGGACAGTGGCCGTGGTAGGCGGAGGCGTAGGCGTACCCGCAATATTCCCG
>JAJFUW010000020.1 GCA_021372235.1 Spirochaetia bacterium | reverse complement strand
CCTCTTTTAATCCCCTCGGCCTATCATTTATGAAAAGTTCCACCTGGTCGTAGTTGGTAAAACAGCACACATCAATCTCTCTGCCCTCCATCCCGCTCCAATTCCAGTGCGGATAGAGGTGCAATATGGGTTCCTCTTTCCATATCGACTGGTAATAGTAATAGTTGTCCTTTGGAAAACCGCAGGTGTCTATTATTCCGAAATGAGAACTTATGCAAGGCCAACCGTAAGGCGTGGGTTCGCCGCGGTAATCAAACCCGGTCCATATGAATGTCCCGAACATGTGCGGCCTTTTGGCTATGGGCTCCCATGCCTCCTGCGCCGTGTGTGACCATTCCATCTGGTTTACATCATAGGCGCTGACATAACCTTTTACTTTATCCGTGATGTACTCACCCCTGGTCGAGATTGTGCTGCCGGTTTCCGAGCCGAACATGGGCATCTTTGGGAACTTATCCCTGAAAGGGTCGTATTGGACAATATTATAGTTGAAACCTTCCAGGTCGAGTACCTGCGTGATACCTCTGCCCCAGTCTCCGTTCATGGCTGCGGTTATCGGTCTGGACGGGTCGCATCTGTTTATGACCTGCTTCAATGCCTTTGCGCGTTTTGCACCCAGGTCCGTGCCCTGTTCTTTTTCCTCGTTGCATATCGACCACATGATTATGGACGGGTGGTTGCGGTCGCGCAGGACCATAGCCTCGGCCTGCGAGAGCACCTCCGCGGAATCCCCCAGCCTGCGATTCTCGTCTATGACGAACATTCCCTGCCTGTCGCACTCGTCCAGCAGTTCGGACGCAGGCGGGTTATGCGCGCACCTGTAGGCGTTGGAGCCCATCTCCTTTAACCGTTGTACCCTGTACTTGAAAAGACTGTCTGTTATCGCGGCGCCGACGCCTGCGTGGTCCTGGTGGTTGCAGGTGCCTTTCAGGAAAACGGGTTTGCCGTTTAGCAGGAACCCTTTGTCCGCGTCATATTTTATGGAGCGTATGCCGAAATTGTTTTCGACGCTGTCCACGGCTTTGCCTCCGGCAAAGACGGTCGTGACAACAGTATACAAATCCGGGGTCTGCGGCGACCATAGCAGAGGCGAGTTAAACTGCGCCTTTGACTTTATAACAGCCTCTTTGCCGGGCTTTATCTCAGCCGAGCCCTCTATTTCAGCCGCCTGTTTTCCCTTTTTATCCTTAATCACATGGACAATCGTAATCTCAGAGGTTGCGTCAGTGCCGTTTGTGACGGTTGTTTCTATGTTTATAACGGCTTTGCCGGCCTTCGGTTCGGAAACTATATAGACACCCCAGGGCTTGACATGGACCTGATTTGCCTTGTTCAGCCACACGTGCCTGTATATACCGCCGCCCTCGTAGAACCACCCCTCATGGCCGCGCGCGTCAACGCGCACGGCGACAGTATTGGTGCCGCCATAGTTCAGGTATTTTGAAACGTCAAACCTGAATCCGGTATAACCGCTCCGGTGCCTTCCCAGGTAGTTCCCGTTCACCCATACGCGGCTGTTGCGGAAAACCCCGTCGAAATCTATCCATATTGCCTTGCCCTTATCCGCGGCTTCCATTTTGAACTCTTTGCGGTACCATCCCTGCGCCTTTGGCAGGTAGCCATGGCTCGACTCGTGAATGGTGCCGTCGAATTTTTCCTCGACAACATAATCATGGGGCAGTCTCAGCTGCCTCCAAGTGCTGTCGTTAAAAACTGCGGCCGCTGGTCCTTCCTTTGCAACCGGTTCAGGCGTGTTCTCAACGTTCGCGGCGTCTATGTATCCGATGCCATACCAATTCTGCACCAGCACAGCCAGTACGTTCTTTCCCTTTTCATTCCACGCGCTGTCCAGTTCGGCCTCAAAAGGGTCGGTCCATATCTCGTGATAAACCAGTTCCTTGCCGTTCAAGTAAACCGTTGCCGCGTCGCTGACCGATGTGAAATGGGCTATCCTGCCGGGTTTTGGCATGGCGGGCAGTTCAACCCTGAACCAGGCGTAGCCCGGGGTCTTGTCAAAGGCGTCCCGGGCTGGCTTTAAGACCTGCCATTTTTTATCATTATAATCCGCGGCCGCCATGGAAGCGTCTTTGGGTTTGTCCTTGCCCACGTTCTTTACCTTCCATTCGGTTATGGGGGTTATCACGGGACATTTTCCGCAGTCCCCGCGGTGGAATTTCCATCCGGCGTCGAAGTTGATACGAGAGCGGAGGGTTGTTTTGCTTGTTGTTTTCATTAGATCTCCTTGTCTTTAAATTTAAAAGTCAAAACCAAAAAATACAACTTAAAACTCAAAAATAAAACCAACTATTTGCACAAACAAAACAGAATTGCCCGTACAACCACTTGCCGTTAATTCCGCCTTTTAAATTGTACTTTTTGTTTTTACTTTTTAAATTTTAACTTATCGACTTTTTGTTCTTAATGCAGCCTGCGGACTGTTCAGCTGACCGGTTAAAAGTTCACAGCCAAAAGCCGGCCCCCTACGAAACCCGCCCCTCGACCCGGGACCGCTTTTAACTGCCCTCGGGCAGCGCGGGAGCGCTGGTCCCTACGCGTATTGCCTTTTGTGACTTGCAACCCGGGACCGTTTTAAATGGTAATTTTTATTTCTTCCCCGGTGTATTTCACAATCTTATCCGCCTTCTTTGCATCGCTTATCCCTGCCCCATGCCCCGCCTTTACCGCCACGATTTTAAACGTACGATTTTTCAGCATGCCCGGAAACTCACCCTGCCTCGTGCCTATTGTCAGTATGCGGCCCTCGTTATCCCAGTCAAAGCGTATGGTCGAATATATGCCCTTTTCATAGTTGTAGCTGTCGTTCTCGTCCTCATAGAGTTCAAACGATGCGTCCGCGCCGCCATATATGCGCAGTTCTATCGGGTCTGCCGCTTTTTCCGTCGTATACTGCATGTATGGCCCTACCGGGATTATGGAACCCGCCGGGATAAATATTGGCATGGTGTCGAGTGCCGGTTTTAACTTCAGCGTCTGGCCGCCCTTAACGGCCCTGCCCGTCCAGAAATCAAACCACTTTTCCTTCTTTGGCAGGTAGACGTCGATGTATTTTTTTGCCTCGTCACGTTTCATCATGGGCGTGTGCCAGTTTATCCTCATTATGGCCTGGCCCATCCTGAACTGCCGGTTCTCCAGTTTGATGCTGTATTTTGTGTTGGCCTTTAACTTCACGCTGAACAGGAAACGTTTTTCCTCCCTGTTTGCCAAGTCGTCAACTACCAGCCTGCCGTCGAACCATATGCGCAGGCTTCCGTCGGTTATCGCGGCAAAGTCGTACACGCCCGCGTCGCCGGAAAGTATCTTTCCGGTCCACCGCTGTGAGTATTCCCTGGTAATACCCTCGGGGATGTTGCCCGCCCAGCCCATGCTGGATGTGTCGAGCTTGCGTGTGACCGCCTTTTTGGTAAAATCAAGACTGTCAAAACACTCGTATACCAGCCCGTTCTCCTTACCGTCAGGGGTAAACAGGTTGTTCAGGTAGATATAGTCGCCTTTATTGACCGTCTCTTCGTACAGTTCCTTTGTGACAGGGCACGCCATCATGGATTTTCCGAACATGAACTGCGTTCCGATTTCCAGCGCCTTTTTGTCCTCCGGGAAGTCGCATGCGAGCGGCCTCATGAACGAGTAGCCGTCATTTGTAACCTGCCACGCGGTCGAATAGACGTACGGCAGCGTCCTGTAACGCAGGTTGATGAACTTCACCATCGTGTCGTACCAGACCGAGCCCGGCTCGCCGAAGCGCCACAGTTCTCTCGGTATGGCCGTGCCGTGCGCACGCAGCAGCGGGGTGAACGTCACGTACTGGAACCAGCGCAGGTACAGTTCCTTGAACCCCGGGTCTGTGAAGGGGTTTTTATATTTGAAAAACGTATAGAATGCGCCCACGTCGCTTGTCCAGTAAGGCACGCCCGCCATGGAGAAGTTGAGTCCTGCGCAGACCTGGTTGCGCAGCGTCTCCCATCCCGCGAATGTATCCCCGGACCACGATGCAGAGCCATGGCTCTGCTGGCCCGCAAAAGCCGAACGGGTCAGTATGAACAGCCTCTTTTTATCCGATACTTTTCTCTGGTTCTCATAGACGCCCTTGGTCGTCATGAACGAGAAGGCGTTTAAGTAGCGTGCCATGGTCCCCATCGCGTTGCGGCCGTTGGCTTTGTAAGTCTCTGCCAGGACAAACCTGTCCTCGGCCGATACGAACTCGGCCTCTGTGCCGTCCATCCAGTACGCATCGACATCAGTGTCAAAGAGGCATCTTTTTACGTGTTTCCAGTATATTGAACGCGCCTCCTCGCTGAACGCATCATATATCCTGGAGCCTGTCCAGTGCTTGCCCGGCAGCATATATCCCTTCTTTTTGAGTTCTATGTGGGGAGGAGAATCCGGTCCGAGCGCGGGCCAGAACGAGCACATCAGGCGGCTGTTTAAATCTTTCAGTTCCTTCGTAAGCCTTTTGGGTTCGGGGAAACGGCGCTCGTTCCATATCAT
>JAJFUW010000113.1 GCA_021372235.1 Spirochaetia bacterium | reverse complement strand
CCTCGGGGGTGAAACTGGCGGATATAAAGTCAGCGCCTTATTTTAATTTTACCGTGGGCCAGCGCAAGGGGCTGGGTTATGCGGCGGGCAAACCGAAATACGTTGTGCGCGTGGACGCCCAAAACAGGCGGGTCATACTGGGCAGCAGGGAAGAGGCTGCGTGCAGGGAGTTCACCGCAACCGGGGTCAATGTGCTCTGCCCGTTGAAAAAAACCAAATTTACCGCCATGGTCAGGGTGCGGTACAGGCACGAAAAAGCAAAGGCCGGAGTGGAGATAAACAACGGGTCCATGAAGATAACCTTTCACGAACCGCAGTTCGCCGTGGCTCCGGGGCAGCTGGCGGTGGTTTACAAAGGCGGCGCGGTGGCCGCGTCGGGGTTCATAAAGGCATAAAAACGCGCGCCGGCAGCCGTTCATATTTCTGCTTGAAAAGGGGCTGATTGGCTGTATAATTGTTGTAAGACCGCGCGCAAGCGGGATAAAAGCTCCGGGGAGCAGGAAAATGGCGAAAAAAAACGTGAAAAAAAATACAAAGAAAGCAAAGACCGTGTCTGTTGACAGGCAGGTGGTGGACCTGTCACTGAACATGTTTGTTTTAAAACAGAGTTCTTTTTTGGTCCTCCCTGAAACACCCAATATTTATCTGAGCCCGGCCAGGGCAAAAAAGCTGATAGCTGACATGACGCAGGCTGTCAGGGTTTCGCGGGACGGTATCATAATCAGGTTCAACGGCCCGATAAATCCAGGGCAGGAGCAGGGAGACGGCTCCATGTTTTTGACGAGGGAATTGACCACGGGCGAAATAAAGGGCGGCGCATGAGGCTTATCCTGGGGACGGCAGGGCTGCTCTTTTCGGCAGCACTGGCATGCGTGTCGTTTTTGTTATCCGCGTCGGAAGAGGACGATTTATTTTACACGGGTATATGTTTCGGGCTCGCGGCTATACTTGTTTTTATGGCGTCTGTCAACGGGATACGGAAAAAAGAGAAAGAAGAGAAAGAAGGAACTGCCGCGGCCGAGGGCCCGGAGGAGGTCGGGAAAATATGAAATACAAGGAAGGTAAGATAGGCAGGACGTTTGTGATAAAATTCGAGGATGGCGACGATTTTAATGCGGAACTCACGGCGCTCGCGAAAAAGGAAAAAGTAAAGACCGGTTTTTTTGTTTTCCTGGGATCGCTAAGGAAAGCATCCATAGTATGCGGCCCGAAAAAACCGGTAATCCCGCCGGATCCAAACTGGATAAAAATTGACGGGGCATGGGAGATATTCGGGACAGGTTCCGTCTTTACTTCAAAAGCCGGACCCATGGTTCACATACACACCTCCATGGGCAAAGGCAAAAAGACCCTGACAGGCTGTGTCAGAAAAGACTCGTCGGTCTTCATTGTAATTGAAGCGATGCTGGTGGAAATAAAAGGAGTTAAGGCAGAAAAGGCGATAGACCCGGTTACAGGGATAAATATGCTGAAACTGGGATAAAAGAGGGGGCATCATGTCTCTGACCATTAATGTTGAGGAGCAGGACGGGGTAAAGATTTTCAGGCTGGCGGGGTTCATTGATTCCGAGACATCGGAGCGGCTAAAAAACGCCATTGAGGAAGCGCTAAAAACAGGCGCGTACAGGATTATAATGGATCTGGGAAAAGTGGACTATGTTTCCAGCGCGGGCTGGGGGCTTTTTGTGGGATACCTTCACGAGGCCAGAAAAAATGCAGGGGACATAAAGATAGCCGCCATGAAAAAAGAGGTGCTTGAAATATACGAGCTCCTTGATTTCGCCAACATACTGCAGTATTTCAAGGATGTCGAAGGCGCACGCGGGGCCTTCTAACGGCAAAACGTAAAATGGCACGGCAAGGAAAAAGGCAAGAAAAAATGTCAAAAAAAAGTTGAAACCCCGCGGTTAAACTGTTATACTTCTCCATGTTTCCGGTAATTTTTGATAATTACATCAAGGAGGAAGGAAATGGCAGAAAAGAAACACGGTGACTTTGTCGCGAATTCCCTGAACGGCGTGTATGACACGTATGACCCGTACACAAAAACAAGCAGGCAGACGCGTTTTGAGAACGGCATAATGCACGGCCCTTACAGGGAGTACGGCGACGAGGACAGAAAAACGTTAAAAGTCGAAGGACATTTCGAGAACGGGGCAAAGCACGGTGTATGGACGGAATACGATAAAAAAGGCAGGGTGGAGGCCGTAAAGATATATAACAAGGGAGAACTCCTGGAACGCACCATGTACGACGACGAGGAATAATGCTTAAATAATTAATTATATAGGGGCGGCGGGGAGCCCGGCCGTTTACAATTTATGGAGAATATTATGGCGGTTAAAAAGAAAATGAAGCATGAATGCGGGAATTGTGCCGACGGCGGGTGCGGGGAAAAAACGTTCCAGCACGGTATCCAGGTGACCTATGACCCGCAGACGGGGATATGCACAGAGGCCAACTATGATATGGGCAACCTCCACGGCGAGTATACGGAGTATTATGACATGGACAGCGGGCTCATCAGGACGCGCGGCAGGTATGAAACAGGCTTAAAAGAAGGCGAGTGGATAACCTACGGAACAGACGGCGCGATGGAAACAATCGAGGTATTCTCAAAGGGAAAAAAGAAAAAGAAAAAATAATTTTATAAACGCTTGACATTTAGAATATAATTTGATATAAACATTGTAGCGGATCGGGTTTTGAGACCTAACTTAAGCAGACTAAAATTGGAAACCCGGTTTTTTTATTTTAACCAGTGCATCCATGGGTACTCAAAACCACTGTAAGTATCATTGCGTACGTTTATATGTATGGGTCAACAGTTCTTATTAAAAGACAGGCCGGTCAACGGCCTTATAGATATGGGTGCAGGTTCCCCCTAAACAACCCCTCCCAAAACCCCTTATATCGTCCTGCACCCATAATAAAAAGCCCGCTTCCATGCGGGCTTTTTTTATTTACACGGGGCGGCATACCGGGAAGGTCTTTCAGCGCAATAAGGATTTTTTTTGCGGGCCAATCATTGCCGGAAGCCGTTTTTGGTTTTACGCCGGCGATATAATCCCGTTTTACCATTTTTATACCATATTACCCGGTCGCGGCAGTTTTAAATACTACTTGACAGGTGGTATTATATATAGTAATATATCACCAAGACAATGATATATAAGGAGATGAATAACCGGCAATAAAGAGAGGTCAAAAAATGCTTCGGGATATGATCGAAATTGACGGAGACAAATGCAACGGCTGCGGAGTTTGCGTGCAGGGCTGCCCGGAAGGCGCACTGCAGGTAATAGACGGCAAGGTGCGGCTGGTATCGGACCTTTTATGCGACGGCCTCGGCGCCTGCATAAATGAGTGCCCGCAGGGAGCGCTGAAAGCCGGGAAAAAAGAGGCGCAGTCTTATGACGAGAAAATTGTGATGGCGAATATAGTAAAGGCCGGGGGAAACACCATCAAAGCACACCTGAAGCACCTGGACAGCCGCGGCGAGACAAAACACATGAACGAGGCGCTTCAATACCTTAAAACTAACGGAATAGAGGCGCCCGATTACAGGGATGAAAAAATGCACGACCGCGCGCACGGCGGGGGATGTCCCGGTTCCGGGATAGTTGACTTTTCAGAGGACGAAGGCAAAACTACTAATAATACAGGGAATACGGGGACACAGCCGTCACAACTGAGCCAATGGCCGATTCAACTGCATCTGGTGTCGCCATCAGCGACATATTACCGGGACAAAGACCTGCTCCTGGCGGCTGACTGCGTCGCTTTTTCAATGGGGAATTTCCACAGGGATCACCTGAAGGGCAAGGGCCTGGCAATCGCGTGCCCTAAACTGGATTCCGAACAGGAAATTTACGCGGAAAAGATTACGGCCATGATAGACGAGGCAAAGGTGAATACCATAACGGCCATGATAATGCAGGTGCCGTGCTGCGGCGGGCTGCTGGCAACAGCAAAACGCGCGGCCGCTGCGGCAACAAGAAAGGTACCGATCAAGGCGGTAACGGTAGGGTTAAAAGGGGACGTTTTGAGCGAGGAATGGGTTTAAAAGGAAATTAATAATGAACAATTAACGATTATTTGGAGGATACGCAAAATGGAAAAGAAAAAAGTGGCATTTTTCGACGCGAAACCCTATGACATGGAAATTTTTGACAAAGTGAACAGGAAATACGGCTACGACATAAAATATTTTCCGCCCCGCTTAAACGCTCTTACCGCTTATATGGCAAAGGGGCATGATGCGGTGTGCGCTTTTGTCAACGACAAACTTGATGCGGATGTGTTGGATTACTTTTACCGCGAGGGGATAAAGATTGTGGCTCTGCGCTCGGCCGGTTACAACAACGTGGACCTGAAAAAGGCGTACTTAAAAGTACATGTGGCCAGGGTCCCGGCATATTCGCCGAACGCCGTTGCCGAGCATACGGTGGCACTCATGCTCTCCCTGAACAGGAAGGTTCACAGGGCATACTACAGGACCAGGGACAACAACTTTTCCATAAACGGTTTTTTAGGTTTTGACATGGCAGGCAGGACGGCGGGTGTCGTAGGAACGGGGAAGATAGGAAGGACAGTAATAGGTATATTGAAAGGTTTTGGCATGAACATACTGGCTTACGACAGTTTCCCGGACAAAAAATATGCGAAACAGGCAGGGATAAAATACGCCGGGCTGGAAAACCTGTTCAGGGAATCGGACATCATCACGCTCCATTGTCCGCTGAACAAAGAAACTGACCATCTGATAAATGACGCCGCAATAAAAAAGATGAAAAAAGGAGTTATGATTATAAATACGGGCAGGGGCAGGCTGATAGATACCAGGGCTCTTATAAGGGGCTTAAAGACAAACAGGATAGGCTATGCCGGGCTTGACGTATATGAGGAGGAGGATAAATATTTTTTCGAGGACTTTTCCGGGCAGATAATGAACGACGATACGCTTGCCAGGCTGCTTACTTTTAACAACGTGCTTGTAACATCGCACCAGGCTTTTTTTACCGGGGAAGCCATAACCAATATAGCCGAGACCACCATGTGCAATCTGGACGATTATTTTCATGGCAGGCCGCTCAAAAATGAGATATGCTACCAGTGCGGAGAGAAGAATTGCAGAAAAGATAAAAGAGGGCGGTGTTTTTAAGAACGGCGACAGACAGGCCGGCCGGGTAAACTTCATAAAAACATACAGGAGGCGGTATATGGTAAAAAAAATTGACGTAAAAAAAGGGATTACGTATTCGACCGAGTCCGTAGTATCCAAACAGATAATGAACAGCAAGGCGGGCTCTGTGACGCTTTTTGCCTTTGCAAAGGGTCAGTCACTCTCGGAACACACCGCGCCGTTTGACGCCATGGCACAGGTGACGGAAGGCATCGGCAAATTCACGATAGGCGGCAAGGCAAACAGGGTGTCAACGGGCGAACTCATCATAATGCCGGCCAACGTCACGCACGCGGTCATGGCCGATGAAAAATTCAAAATGCTGTTAACCATGATCAGGGGATGATTGAAAAAATAGATAATAATAGTGGACAAAAGCGCTGCAAAATGTAAAATGTAGAACAATATATAAGCGGCAATGCCGGTTGTACTTTTGCTGTGGTGACTCTGCCATCATCGAAGGGGCGGCTTTCTCCCCTCCCATTACCCCCCCAACAGGCCGCCCCTTCTTCTTTTTTACAGTAAAATCGGTGAATATATGTTGCACCGTTATTATACAGTTTTTAATGTGTTATAGTAATTCACGGGGGCGGTTTACTAACGAATCCAAAAACGACATAACAAAGGCTGTCTTGCCGGATATACCGCATGGCCGGGGATATCAGAAAACTTTCCGGTATGTCAATCATCCGGCCAAAAAAGATAAGCACCGGTATGAAACAGGCACGCCCGGATATTTTTACGCATAGAACTTCCGCAGAAATATGCACAGGACATAATAGGCGGCTCGGAATTCACGAAAGAGTTTCATAAGATATTCGCGCAGATAGTGAAAAGCGTGGACTAAGAGACGTCCCGTGTGGTTAACATGGCGGTGTAGCCGCAGGAAAGGTTCTCGGCCATGCAGGCACTGAACGCCCCTGCCGGGATACCCGGGGAAACGACCGACAGGTTATGGGTACAAAGGGCTAAAAAAAACACTCACAGCGCCGAAAATTTGTTATAATTTCACAGGTTGTTAATACTATTGAAACAGGAGTATTATATGAAAATATCAACAAGAGGAAGATATGCCATCTGCGCCCTTATAAGCCTTGCCGAGCGCTATGGCAGCGGTAAAGTCCCTCTGGCCGCAATATCGCATGAGCAGAAGATATCGGTGAAATATCTGGAAAACATCATGAGGCTGTTCCTCATTCCAGGTATTGTGGGCAGTTCAAAGGGAAAGAATGGCGGGTTTTTCCTTCTGAAAAACCCCCGGGAGATAAGGATGGGGCAGATAGTGGAGATTGCAGAAGGGTCTGTGCTGCAGGTTCACTGCGTCGAGGATAGTGAACAGTGCCCGCGCCGCGGCACATGCCCGGTCAAGTTTATGTGGCAGGACCTGCAGGAGGACATGATGAAAAGCCTGAATTCAAAAACGCTATACGACCTGGTAGTGCTCAAAAAAGGCGAAGCGGATAAGATAAAGCACAGCCAGGAGCAATACGGAAAAAGAAAGGGGCGCTGATGAAAAAATCCGCAGAGCCTGTTGTCCCGGAAGCCCGCATAAAAAGGAGAAGGACGCCTCTGGTATATGCCTCCTCGAATATCATAATACAAAAAGTGTTTTGAGATAGTGGAACGCAACAACGGTTTTATAGCGACAGGGGATCAAGGCAGTTCTATTTCACGGGCATAACAGTTGGGATGCCGGGGGAAAAGAGGCTGCCGGGTATGCGCGGGGCGGGATTTTGGATATCGGATGCATCACACCACGCGATATACCTGCGGAAAAAATGTTTCAAAGTGAGCGGCATAGGTTTTCCGCGGGTGAAGTGTATGTCAGAAAAAAGCGCCGGCTAAAGGACGCACGTGTGATGTCTGTCGAGAGTTGAAAAACACATACGATGCACGGCAAAATCGCATATAGCGGCGGGCAGGAAGTCATAGGCCGGGAAAAGGGGCGGCGGTGGACGAAGATATAAAACTCATGATGGAGTTAAAGGCGGGCAACAGGGAGGCGTTCAACACCATCGTTGAAAAACATTCCAAACGCATCATCAACTACCTCTACCGGTTCACCGGTTCATACGAGGATTCGCAGGACTTAAGCCAGGAAGTTTTCATAAAGGTCCATAACGCCGCAAAATGTTACATCCCTGCCGCCAAATTCACCACCTGGATATACAGGATAGCCTCAAACACGGCCATAGACTCCATGCGCAAAAGAAAAGCTTCCGGCAGTCCGGGCAGCTTGAACGAACATATGGAAAAGTACGGGGATGATACCGGGCACCAGGCCGCTGATGACAGGAAGCAGCCCGTTGACAGGGAACTTGTACGCGGCGAAAGGGACGATAATATAAGGCAGGCGCTCCTGTCCCTGCCGCAGAACCAGCGTGCGGCGATTATTTTGAAGATATATGAGGATAAGTCCTATGCAGAGATTGCGTCCATTATAGGGGTATCTGTGCCGTCCGTCGAATCCCTGATACACCGGGCCAGGCAGGCGTTAAAGACAAAACTAAAAAATGTTTGACCACGCCGGCAGTCAAATCCGGAAAGAATCATACAAAAGTGTTAAAAAAAGGTTGCATTTAAACGTTATTTTGTGTATTATTAATCATGATATAAAGGTACCGGTTAACAAAAAAACAGTTCTATTTTTCATATATATGCATTTATATATTTTTTTAGAGGGGTATTTACGGGCGGGCGGGGCCGAAAGCCCCGCCTTTTTTTATTAAAATCCAACGTAATGATACAAAACCGTAGTGACAGGACCCGGTGCGTTTTCTGCAGTTGACGGGTTTGTGATAAATCATAGCAGTCTTTTTCCCTGCAAAGCAAAACGTTAATTCAAATGGCGAAAAAAAACCGCAAGTTTTTCAGGCCGCATACGTTTATATATATATAAGGATAAATTAAAAAGGATATATTTTATGGATCACAAAGAAGCTTATAAAAAACTGGATGCGTTTTTGGACAACGAAATTGCTCCTGCGTTGAAGGCAGGGGCGGACGCGCATATAAAAAACTGTGTCGAGTGCTCGGCCGAACTTGAAAAACTCGTAAAGCAGGGTGTATATTTAAAGGCAGCGGGTGAGGTGCAAGTTCCCCCAAATTTTAGGGCGAAAATAACAGAGGCTTTGGAGGCCAAAAAGGCCGGCAATGGAATTTTGTCAATATGGAAACTTATCCCCATACCGGCTGCAATGACATTCCTCATACTGGTTTTTTCCGCCTACATGGTTGTGGCACCCGTGGCTTACGGCATGAACAATGAAAAAATGAAGTCACACACGCAGGAAATGACAGCAAACGCGCTGGCGGCGTGTTTTACGGGCAGTGTATTCGCACCTGCGGCTTTCGCGGAATTTTGCAGTGCGTGCACGCAGAACGTTTGTACCTGCTGTGAAGAAGGCGAAAATATATGCGGTAAAACTGCAAAATGAGAAAAGGAGAAAAATAAGATGGGAAACAAAAGCAAAACCGCAATAGCGGCACTGGTAGTGGGAATAGTTTGTTTTTTGAATCTGCTCGGAACCGAAAAAGCCATGGCCGCGATTATTATAGGATGGATGGGGCTGCAGGAGATAAAGCAGGAGGAAAAAACGGGCAAAGGGCTGGCCATAGCCGGCATAATCCTGGGCATAGTTTACATAATAACGGTGGCGGTCCTGCTAATTGTCTGGGGCCCGCAGTTCTTTGAGCACTTACAAAAAATGAAAGGGTAGATGGGGCCCAGGTTCCAAGTTCAGGAGTATATTTATAGTTGATAAGATTTGATAAGATTGAAGGGAAAATATGAAAAACACTATCATTACAATTTTTTTCATTGCGGGGTTTATATCTCCGGTTTTGGCTGACGTTTATACAGAGAAACAGGCTGTTGACGCCGTGATAAATAACAGCCCCGCCATTTCTGCGGCGCAAAAACGCCATACTGCGGCACAGGCATCATCGCACGCGTCGTGGTGGATAAAAAACCCGATGTTTGAGGTTGAATTCATGGGCATAGACGGCCGCACGCTGTCGTTGGCCGGAACCGGGTCAAAGAATGTTTCAATATCGCAGGAAATACCATTCCCGTTCAAAATGCCTTACAGGATAGGAGCGACGAACGAGAATGTCGCAGCGGCCGGCTATAAATTGGAATCAGTCAGGCGCGAGGTCGCAGTATCGGCGCACTCGGTTTATGCCTCGCTCTACCGCACCATCAGGGAGATTGAGATTACGAAACAGTCGTCCGATATTTTGAAACAGGTATCGCGTGCCGCTGCTGCCCGCTACGGCAGGGATTCAGGCGCGGGTGAGGACGCATCAAAGGCGGACCTGGAATATGCCCTGCTCATAAACAGGGTGCAGGAACTGGAACAGGAAAAAGGGATAAAAATAGAGGCGTTAAAAAGTATGTCATCCGGCGGGTTCACGATTGCCCCCGACAGCGACATAACAGCGCCACAAATACCTGTTATGGCGTTGTCAGAGGAGGAAGTGACAAAGGCAGCCCTGGAAAATTCACCCGAACTTCTGGCTGCAGCTGCGGAGATGAAAATGAATGAAAACATACGTAACGCTTCGTTTATGGAATATATACCTGATGTGACGGTCAGGTTCACAAAACAGGCGGAGCCTGACATGGGCGACTACTCGCTTATGTTCGGTTTTGAAGTGCCGCTGTGGTTCCCGGCAACGCAGCAATCCATGATAGGCTCGGCCGGAGATGAATACGACGCGGCAGCCAAAGAATATGAGCAGATGAAGAACAACACCATCCTCGAGGTGAAACAACTCTACCAGTCGGTTTTGACCCACGCCAGGACCATGAAACTTTATTCGGAGATACTGATACCGCAGGCAGAGGCCGCGCTGCAGGCGCAGATAGCGTCGTACAAGACCAGAAGGACCGATTTCATGCGCGTGCTTGACTCGGAACGCATGTTGCTGGAGATGAAAAGGGATTATTACATGCATATGGAAGAGTATGTTGGAAAATACTACGAGTTAGGGGCAATGACGGAAGCCGGGTAAGGCTGAAAACTGAAATCTAAAATTTGAAATCGGGAAATTGGGTTCAAAAATAAAAAGGCGGTGTATTATGAAAAAAGTAACAGTATTTTTGGCGGCGGTAGTTGTACTGGGAACGGTTGTGGTTGCCGGTTGTTCCAACAGCAAACCCGCGGCAAAATCAGAGGCTCCTGCTGCGGCCCAACAGTCAGTGCAGTACACATGTCCGATGCACCCGGAAGTTATTTCGGACAAGCCGGGAAAGTGCCCGAAGTGCGGGATGGATCTTGTCGTTAAGAAATAGGCCCGAGGCCCTCAGTCAATATAGAAAACGGATTGATATATCCGGGGAGGAATGATGTTACTTTACATTATTAAGATTGTTTTATCCGCTTTACTGATAGTCGTTGTTACCGAAGTTTCCAAACGGGACAACCTGATGGCTGCGGTGCTCATATCCATACCATGGATATCCATGATTTCGATACTCTGGATATATTTTGAGTCAAAGGACGCGGCGCGTGTGGCATCGTTTTCAACGGGAGTCTTTTGGATGGTAATACCTTCGCTCCTGTTTTTTATCATGCTGCCATGGATGCTTCACAGGGGGGTGAATTTTTACATATCTCTCATCTCATCAACGGCCGCGATGACCGCACTCTATTTCGGGATGAACGCGCTCCTGAAAAAAATAGGGATCGTGATCTGAAAGGGGAATTTTATGAAACTCAGGTGTATAATTTCAACGGTATTATTACTGGCTCTTGGTTCCTGGCTCGTTTTTTCGTCTTGTGCTCCCCGGGAGCACAGAAACTACACCTGCCCCATGCACCCGCAGATAATCCAGGATCATCCGGGTTCATGCCCCATATGCGGCATGACGCTCGTGCCTGTCGAGCCGGAGCAAAGCCCGACCCCGATGCCCGGTGCCGGAGTCGAGGGCAGGACAATGGTCCGTATCGACAGCCGCAAGCAGCAGCTCATAGGAGTAAAAACAGATGCGGTCATGAAACGGGAACTCGGCCGGTCTGTTTCAACCGTCGGGGTCGTGGCATACGACCCGGAGTTATACTACGCTCAGGAGCAGTATTTGAACGGGTTGAAAAGTATGAAAGAGGCGCAGGCCTCGGGACGCGCCGATACCGCGCGAGCGGCACGGGAGTCCATGGAATCGGCAAAGGCGAGGCTGAAAGCGCTCGGGTTGTCCGAGGAGCGCATAGCGGCGTTTGCGGGGATGTCAGGCCCGGATAAATCATTACTCGCCTCGGGCAGTGGCCGTGCGTGGGTATACGCGCAGGTATACCAGGAGGACCTCTCCGGGATAAAAAGGGGTCAGAGCGTGGAAATAACCTCGGCCACAACAGGAGGAAAAAAGATAAGCGGCAGTGTGACCGCCATAGATCCGTCGCTGGACCCGGCGACGCGCAGCGCGCGCGTGAGAATCCAGGCGGAAAATACAGGCGGCGTCCTGAAACCGGAAATGTATGTGGATGTGCGCATAAAATCACCCGTGGGGAGTTTTCTATCCATACCCGCGGAGGCTGTGCTGGACACGGGTACCCGGCAGATAGCGTTTGTGGACAAGGGCGACGGCTATTTTGAGCCGCGTTCGGTCGTGCTGGGTGAAAAGATGGAGGATTACTATATAGTAAAAGCGGGAGTAAAAGATGGGGAGAGCGTTGTGGTCAACGCGAATTTCCTGATAGATTCGGAGAGCCAGTTAAAGGCGGCGCTGAAGGGGTTTTAGTGTGTTCAAAATTCAGGTTCCAGACAGTGAAGGACACCCGGCGCAACCTGAAAGGTTGAGACTACCAAGGCGGTTTGGTATTAATTGCATTGTGTTGCATGGCAGGGACAGCAGTACTCCCGTGCTGTCCGGAGGCGCGAAGGTTTGTCTTTGGTTTATGCATCCGCGGCAGTTGATGGCGGCTGACGGAATTTGAGGCAAAAGTACTTGAGACATTTTTATTTGAGACGATATTTACTTGACGCATAACCATTTGAGGCACGCTGTTTTTATGAGGAGAAACCATGATAAACAGGATTATAGAATGGTCGGCCAAAAATAGGTTCCTCGTATTTTTGGGCACCGCATTTTTGGTCACATGGGGAATCTGGTCCATCAGGAGTATTCCCCTGGACGCCATACCTGATTTGACCGACACGCAGGTCATCGTCTATTCCACATGGGACAGGCCGCCGCAGGTAATAGAGGACCAGGTGACATACCCGATAGTATCGGCGCTTCTGGGCGCGCCAAAGGTCAAGGACGTGCGTGCATTCTCGGATTACGGCTTCTCCTATGTTTATGTGATATTTGAAGAGGGCACGGATATTTACTGGGCGCGTTCGCGTGTACTCGAATTCATGTCAAAAATACAGGGTACACTGCCCTCCGGGGTCAAAACCGAGATAGGCCCGGACGCGACAGGCGTGGGATGGATATACCAGTACGCGCTTGTGGACAAGAGCGGAAAGAACGGGATAGAGGACCTGCGGGCATTCCAGGACTGGCACTTAAAATACGCCCTGCAGTCGGTTAAAGGCGTGGCTGAGGTCGCCTCAATCGGCGGGTTCGTAAAACAGTACCAGGTGGTGGTGAACCCGAACGCGCTTTTGGGATACAACATACCGCTATCAGAGGTCATTTCCGCCATCAAGTCATCGAACCAGGAGGCGGGAGCCAGGCTGCTGGAGTTTTCCGGAGCCGAGTACATGGTCTCCATAGGCGGGTACATAAAGAACAGGAGTGATATAGAGGATACAGTGGTCAGGGTAACGGATAACGGCGTGCCTGTCAGGATAAAGGACGTGGCGAAAGTCATACTGGGACCCGATATCAGGCGCGGCATAGGCGAGTACAACGGCGAGGGCGAAGCGCCCGGCGGCATAGTGGTCATGCGACACCATGAGAACGCGTACAACGTCATAGAGAGGGTAAAAGCCAGACTCGCGGAGATACAGCTGCCCGAGGGGGTGGAAATAAAAACGGTTTACGACCGCTCCGACCTTATAAAAAAATCCATAGATACACTGAAGAAAAAATTGGTCGAGGAGATGATAGTTGTCTCGCTTATCATACTCCTGTTCCTCCTGCACATCCCCTCTGCCATGATACCCATCATCACTCTGCCGGTCGCGGTCATCATCTCATTTATACCCATGAACTATATAGGCCTGACGTCGAATATAATGTCGCTCGGCGGCATCGCCATCGCCATCGGCGCCATGGTGGACGCCTCCATTGTGGTGGTGGAAAACTCCCACAAACGCCTCTCGCAGTGGAAACAGGAGGGGGCAGTTGGCGATTATAAACACGTGTTGATAAACGCGATAAAGGAGGTCGGTGGGCCGTCATTTTTCTCCCTGCTTGTCATAGCAGTCGCTTTCCTTCCCATATTCACCCTTGAAGCGGTGGAGGGCAGGCTTTTTAGGCCGTTGGCCTTTACCAAAACTTTTGCCATGTTCTTTGCCGCAATACTGGCCATAACGCTCGACCCCGCCATCAGGATGACATTCACGAGGCTGGAACCGTACAACATAAAACCAAAATGGCTCGGCAATATAGTGAACGCCATAATGGTTGGAAAGATACAGCCCGAGGAGCAGCATCCGGTCTCCAGGCGGCTGTTTAAATACTACGGGCCCATAGTTGATTTTGTCCTGAAAAAACCAGTACTTGTTATATCACTGGCTGTGGCGCTCTTTGCCGCAACCATGCCTTTATTTTTCATAATCGGCCGCGAGTTTATGCCTCCGCTGAACGAAGGCTCCATATTGTACATGCCCACGACACTGCCCGGTATGTCGGTGACCGAGGCGGGCAGGCTCCTGCAGGTGCAGGACAAGATACTGAAATCATTCCCTGAGGTGGAGAGCGTTTACGGCAAGGCCGGCCGCGCCAACACATCCACCGACCCGGCTCCTTACTCCATGATGGAGACGACAGTATTGTTAAAATCGCCAAAAGAATGGTCCAAAAAAGAGAGGTGGTACTCCGGATGGCTGCCGGATGCCCTGCAGGCGCCTCTGCGTTTTTTCTGGCCCGACCGCATAGGCTGGGATGAGTTGATAACGAAAATGGACGACGCCATGAAACTGCCCGGCGTCGTGAACGCGTGGACCATGCCCATCAAAGGCAGGATTGACATGCTGACAACAGGGGTGCGTACTCCCGTGGGGATTAAAATATACGGAGACGACCTGCGCGAGATTGAGAGGATAGGCAGGGAGATAGAAGGCCATATCGGGACGATAAAGGGCACGAGGTCCGTGTTTGCCGAGCGCACGGCCGGCGGATATTTCGTGAATTACAATATAAAGAGGAACGAACTGGCGCGTTACGGCCTCTCTGTTGACGATGTGCAGATGACGCTGATGTCCGCCATAGGCGGGGAGAACATAACACAGACCATAGAGGGCAGGGAGCGTT
>JAJFUW010000073.1 GCA_021372235.1 Spirochaetia bacterium | reverse complement strand
TACGCATAACGGCATCGGAATTCGCACCCGCACTGGATATTTCAGGCCAGTTGACATACCCGAGCGTTGTTTCAAACTCGGAAATGCCGGAAAAAAAGCTCAGCGGGTCAGGCAGTCTGGCAACTTCATGCATGTTTAACACCGATATTCTGCCGCAGTTATGGTTCATACCGACTTTGACTGCGGACTATTCCAATACGGCCCAGCCGCTGAATGTCGACGATTCGAGGTTTTTATTCTCCGAGTGGCTCGACATTTACCTATCGTATGGCGTAAATTACGAAATTATGAAAGATTGGGAAGTAAAACTCCGCGGGACTTACAGGACTGACTTTTCAAAACAGACCGCGGACGAACAGATGGGGCTCGGGCTTTACGATTATATTGATTCCGGTATTTACCTTGAGAACGTGAACCGCTTTGAGATAAGCGGCCAGTCTCACCGGTTAACGGAGGGACTCAAGTACATTGACAGGCAGTTCCGCAATTACGACACACTTCTCTCACAGGCTGCGGGCGTTACGGCGACAGGCACGGATAACCCCAACGGATACACAAAGGAAAAGGACTGTTATAGTTATACTTTCTATCTGAACGACGAGGTCCAGTTTGGCAAATCAGGGTGGTCCGGGTATTTTACATTTAACTATGACTATCTGCCTTTCCTCGAACAGCGGGTCATTACGGCTGACGGGTCAATAGGTGGTGAAAAAAGGGTGGATAAAACAGGCAGATTCAGTATCGAATTGCCGTATTTTTACGGTGCCAACAATACCGGCATGGAGATAAAACTCGACATTGCAAAAAACATTTCCGGCCAGAATTACTACGACAATCTCGGGACAACGTCGGATTTTACGGACGATGTCTTTACATCGGGCTTTTATGATTCATTGGAGACTCTTTTAAACATCGCTTTCCTGTACGACCTGCCTTTCGGATTTGGACTTAAAACAATGCCGCACATGGCAATATCGTTTGGTGTTGAAAACGTGAATTATGACAACAGGCTCGCACAGAATGCGGACAGGTCCTATACGCAGATAAAAATGCGCGAGAACAATTACACGCTGGGGCTTAACATAAAACAGCCCATAAAGGAATGGTGGGACTGGTCGCTTTCCGCAGCCATGACTTTTTACAACTCTAACATGAAATACGAGACCGCGGGGCTTTACAACTACACTTATCTCAATGTTTCCCTGGGAACAGGGCTCACATTCTGACGGGATGAAATATAAAAAGATATTTAAATGGGAACTCTTTGCCGGGGTTTCCGTAGTTTTGCTGATCAATTTTATCCTGTTAAACCTGTTTGTCAGCGCCATTTTCAAAAACGTTCTCGACAGGGAAATAAACGGCAGGTTAAAAGTCATATCGGAAACACTTGCAATGGAATTGCCCGCACAGGCATTCATGCTCATCCCCGAAGACGCGGGAACGGTTTATTATGATTCAGTCATGAAGGTATTGAAAAAAACCGCGGATGCATGGTCCATGAACATCACCCTGACGGATACAAAGGGCAGGGTGTGTATATCGACAGTACCGGGATTCAAACTCCTGGACAATTACCTGGCAGGGTTCGACAGTACCCACTCGGTCACTTTTTTTGAGAATGGACGGCCGGTCAAGGTATATATGACGCCGTATATGCTTGACGGGTTGGCGTCAGGCAATATCATTATGGAACTCCGCGGTGAAGCCCTTTCAGCCTTTGACTCGGTTAAAAAACTACAGACAGTTATAATGGCGGTACTTTTTACATTTGCTCTGCTGATAACCCTGTCATTTTCATTTATGATGACAAAAAGGATTGATGATACCGTGACCGCTATGGAGAATATATCCACGGGTAAAAGTGACAGTGTCAGGGTATCCGGCATAGATGAGTTTGCAATGCTGCAAAACCAGTTGAACGGGATGGTGAACAAACTAAAGGAGACCGAAGAAACCCGTTACCGCGAGATACAGATAGTCGCAATGGGGCTCGCACATGAGATAAAAAATCCGGCCGCGGCAATATACAGCCTGGCCGAACTGCTAAAACGCAGACATGGCGGGAGTGATGAAACATCGGATAAGATACTCTCTGAGGTTTCAAGGCTGAATTCCATAACTGAAAAATTTATACATTTTGCCAGGGAAAAAAATGTATCGCGCGAAACGGTTACTGTCGGCGAACTGATGGAGCCGCTGGTTACCCGGTATGGTTTACTGCGGATAGAACCGGGCTGGCCCGCAAAGAGCCGCATCAGCGTGGACTCCGTCCTGCTGGAGAGGGCTTTTGGCAACATAATAAAGAACGCGTATGAAGCGGGCGCAAAAAATGTTTCCATGAAGTTGTGTCTTGAAAACGGCACTCTTTCCGCGAGCATCAGCGATGACGCGGGGCTGATACCGGCTGATATTGCGAAAAAAATATTCATACCGTTTTTTACGACCAAATCAGGAGGCATGGGCATAGGACTTGCGATTACAAGAAACATCATAGAAAAACACGGCGGATCGATCAGATACTCGCCGCAGGACGGGAAAAACAGATTTGAGATAAAAATACCGGTCTAAAAAGACGGAAAAGAGAAATGTGCCGATTTGAACAGAATACTGGTTGTTGAGGACGAAAAAAACATCAGAGAAAGTTTGGAAACATGCCTCTCGGAAAAATACGAGGTAAGGACAGCCGTGTCCGCCGAAGATGCCCTCGGGATAATGATAACCGGAGTACCGGACCTGCTCATAACAGACCTGCGGCTTCCCGGAATGAGCGGCATTGACCTGCTTAAAAAGTTCAGGGAAATGAGCCCGACAGGGCCGGTAATCATCATCACTGCCTTTTCCTCCATACAGAACGCCGTGGAAGCCATGAAGGCGGGTGCCGACGAATACATACCCAAACCATTTTCCCTGGAAGAGATAGAGATAAAGACGGCTAATCTGTTGTCAATCAGAAAACTGAACGATGAAAAGGAATTCTACGCTTCCGAAAAAGACGCTGTATTCGGTGAACTCATAGGTACGAGCCCGTCCATGCAACTGGTCAAACAGGAACTGTGCAAAGTAGCGCATTCGGAGGCAACCGTGCTGATAACGGGGGAAACAGGCACGGGAAAAGAACTCGTGGCATATACACTGCATAAATTAAGCGGCAAAAAAGGCCCGTTCGTACCCGTACACTGTGCCGCATACGCAAAAGGAGTCATAGAATCAGAACTGTTCGGCCATGAAAAAGGGGCATTCACCGGTGCCGACCGTCAGCGCAAAGGCAAGATAGAATACGCGGACCAGGGAACTCTTTTTTTGGATGAAGTTGGTGACATCCCGCCTGACATACAGGTCAAATTGCTCCGTGTCCTCGAAAACCGAACCTTTGAAAGGGTGGGGTCAAACAGGCTCATCTCATCCACGGCAAGAGTCGTATGCGCAACGAACAGAAACCTTGAAAAAATGATACAGGAAGGAACTTTCCGTGAGGACCTATATTACAGGATAAATGTTTTTCCGGTGACCATACCGCCGCTTCGTGAACGCAGAGGTGACATAATGCCTCTGGCGGGCTATTTTGCCTCCAAAAAGGGTTCTTATACAATAGACCGGATCGGAGCGGGCCTGCTGGCGTCATACGCATGGCCCGGGAATGTCAGGGAACTGCAGAACATAATCGAGCGCGCGGCAATACTCGCGGAAGACGGCGTACTGCGTATAGACGACGCGCTCGGCAGGATAAATAATGCGGATGGCCGGGCCGTACAGGAAAACGTCGGGGGACTTGAAGCCGCCGTAGAATCGCTTGAAAAAAAGATGATATCGGATGCGTTAAAGGCGTGCGGAAACAACCAATCGCGCACGGCAGCCGCACTCAAAATCAACAGGACAACGCTCCAGTATAAAATTCAGAAATACGGGCTGTAATACAGCCGGAATTTTCAGGAAACCGGCAAGGAGACGATATTTGAAGAGAACAAATCCGGATAAAGTCATATACATGGCCGTTATGACAATATGTACGGTATTGTTAGGTCCGTTTAACAGTATGGCTGATATTGATACAGCCGTGCTGCAGTCAAAAGCCGCAGCTATCAGGGAAAATTCTAAAAAGATCGCCGATAAAGAGGCACAACTGGACTCGCTCAAGGCTCATTCTGCGGCTGCCGATATTTGGAATTTTATCGGCCGCAGGAATCAGGAACTGGCGGTCCAAAAGCGCAGCCGTCTCATGCATGAAATCTCAGCCATGAGAGCTGAATCGGCCGCTCTAAAATCCGAGATTGTTGCGGCGCGGCCACAGATAATCGCTATGGCCTTGCAGAATCCCAAAGACAGTTCATTGGAAGAACTTGTGGGTTATGCCGACAGGGCCGCTGTGGAGCTGGTCCTGGATTATGTCTACCTGGATGAGGCTGCCATAAAGGCCGCCTCGAAACAGTTCCTGGAGCGCAGGCATTCGGTCCAGTCGGAGAAAATAATGGCCTTAGAAGCCCTCCTGGACAGCCTAAAAGCGGAAGTTAGGGCCTATAAGGATGCCGGTAATACGGCACGGATAGCGGGGCTTGAGAGCTATATATACACATTGGGGGAAAGACTTATAGCCGCAAAAAAGTCGCAGGAATTGATTGGTAATACAATAAAAAATGTAAAATAGGTATAAGTGTGGATATTTCGAGCAATTCAAAACCAGGGTTACAAAGGCGTAAAACACGTCAAATCAGTCAATTGCAGGTGTAATAATTACTTCGCATAATGTATGTTATGTCAACTATTGCAACTATTGGCTAATAAAAACCTGCCGGCCATGCCCGCCCTACTAATTACCGTGATTTTAGCGTGCGGACCTTAATGGTTAAAATTTATACTTTATGCAAAACCTTAACACTTAAATATACGCTAATTTTTTCAATGCGAAATTGGTTTTATTAAAGTCCTTAAATCAACCGTGTACTATGTTTTTGAACCATGATTTGAACGTCTTTTGTATACCTTGCATTGGATTTTTATTTGCTTGTGGATTCCACATGTTATCCCAATGTGGATATCCCCTCTTTTCCACATGCCAATAGTATGTGGATTAAACAATCGTTTGGCCTGCGTTCCGACTGCGTGCAAAATACAACCATAATCGGGTACCAAAATGGCTGTTTATCCGGTCCGTGGTATCCATACAAGAATAGTCATTATGTCGATGGTTGATAAAGCACTATCCGGATGTTTGCCACTACTGCTAAAGTCCAGGAAAACAAAAAAAATTAGAATAATATATTTTTTTCCCCTGCCCCTCAATAAATAATGTATTATAGCCAAATTATACCATACGAAAAAATTGCTGTCGGGTTTGAGCAGTATTCCGTTACAATCTATCCTATCGGGTCAATAGAATAACAGCATATCCGCTTATAGCCGTTATAATGAAATACGGCAGCGAGTATTTGTGGAATTTCAGCCAGATTAATTTGTCCTTACTTTTCAGCAGACGCAAAGCTATTATATTTGCAAGTGAACCGATTATGATGCCGTTCCCCGCAATATTTACTCCAATTGCGATGACCTGCCAATTGTGCGAGAACCCGGATATAAAGATTGAAGCAGGGACATTTGACATGATTTGTGAGAGACCCAAAGACAGCAGGTATGTGTACAGCGGATTTGAAAGATCGACTGCGAATATCAATTCCTGCACCGGTTTTGCCCTGCTCATCAGCGCAAAATCTATGAACATAAGTATAAAAGTAACTATCAGTAACCAATCCACGTCTTTTAATACCTTGCGGTCATAGAAAAAGTACACGGCAATTATAACGGGCAGCATCAGGTAACCCATTTCAAACTGCAGTGCCAGCAGGAACAATATCATAAGTCCCAGGGATATTACTCCCGGTTTTTTATGGACCGCTGTTCCCACCGTATTTTCCCCGAAGTGCAGGCATACCGGTCTGAAAACTATTATTACAAATAGCCACAGGACTAAAAGAAGCATTGCCACTGTCAGAAACATTTTTGCGGAAAAACTGAAAAACTGTATGCCCCATTTGTGCCACAAAAATATGTTCTGCGGGTTTCCTATGGCCGTGAGCGTCGAGCCCGCGTTCACAGCTATGGCTTCAAATATTACCAGTTTGTCAATGTCGTTTTTTATCATTTTACCGATGGCCGCGGTTATCGGGACAACAATAAACAGTGTGATATCGTTGGTAAGCACCATTGACAGTCCTGCGGAAAGCCCTGTAAGGAAAAGCGCAAGAGACCTTTCGTTTTTTATACGCGTCAGTACATGCGAAGCAAACCTGTTCAGGTAACCGCTCTCCTTCAGACCCGTTGATACTGTTATGAGCGCAAGGAGCGTGACAATGGTCTTCCAATCTATGAATTTATGGTATTCGTGGATATGACCCGGAACGCCTGCAGTAAGTGCTATAAAAAGCACAATAAGTATGAACAGTATTGTTTCTTCGCGTATAAAACGGCGGAAATTTGTCATCTCCGCGCGGCCGCACCGGCGTCTTTTATGATATTGCCCGTTCTGTCGCTTAATTCCGATCTTCTCGCCGGTTCTATGGCGTTCTCAATGAAAACATTTACAAAATTCAGCATCTTTGCAGCGTCTTCCTCATTTATTTCCGTGATATTCCTGCCGCATATACATCCCGCGTAGGAATTACCCATCGTCCCGGCGCACGATAACATCTCTTTTAGTTTTGGCTCGCAAATCTCATTTATCTTTTTTTCCATGCATATTTTTGGTTCCACGCCGTAAGTGTCTGCGATATAACTGTCGAAAAATTTTGAAATCAGCAGTGCCATGGCCCTGTACATCCCGCAGGAGCATGCCTGCAGCATCTCCCTGTATATGGCTACGGTGGACGGCTTGAGATATTTCAAATACATGGCCGGCACGCCATCCGCGCCGTAATGCGGGAGCAGCTCTTCTTTTTCTATTACGGCATCGCGAATGGATATCACCCTGTCGAGCCCGACCATGCCCGTAAAAACAACATCAGCGATAAGGCATATACGGGGAGATCTGGTTGTTGAGATTGACGGATGAGTTATTATATACAGTACCGTCATCTTTTTTTTGAATTTTTCGCCCCGGTCAACGGCGGTATCCTCCAATTTTGCGTTCCTTGACGGCGGCGGTTCTATTAATTCTATGTCATACGCGGAGTTCAACACATAAAACTCCTCGATGATAAAAAAATCTTCTTTTTCATAACCGGGTACCGGTCCAAAGACGCCGTATCTGGAAGTGTCAGAGAGGGCTTTTTCCAGGGTTTGTTCGATATTATTGCCGGAAAGTTCAAACCTGTTACCGAGTAAAAACCCGAAGTCGATTTTCATCAGACACCTCCCCTTTAGTAATTAATCATGTTATTTTAATCCTAAACCCCTCGTTTTACAACTGCTTTCCGGAAAGCCTCTGCGCCAGGCGCACGGCATCATACGCATCCTTTGAATACCCGTCCGCACCAATTTCATCGGCATAAGATTGTGTCACGACAGCGCCGCCTATCATGAATTTGACATTTAAACCCTCTTTTTTCGCAAGTTCAATGACCTTTGGCATCTCTATCATGGTAGTGGTCATCAAAGCCGACAGAGCTATTATCTGTGCCCCGGTCTCTTTTGCCTTGCGCACGATTGTGTATTCATCTATATCTTTGCCCAGATCATGCACTGTAAAACCGTAGTTGCGGAGCATCAGGGCCACTATATTTTTGCCTATATCGTGTATGTCTCCTTTTACGGTAGCCAGCACAACTGTTTTTGCATTATCCGGCCTGTCTCCCTGTGTTTTTTCAAGCAAAGGAGCAAGCACGGCAAAAGCCTTTTTCATGGCTTCCGCGCTCTGGATGAGCTGCGGCAGGAAATATTCCTTTTTTTCATACTTTTGTCCGACCTCATTGATGGCCGCAATCAGGCACATATCAACTATTGTTGCGGCGGGATGTTTCTCCGGCGCCTGTAGCGCGGCATTAACGAGCGCGTCGATGCCTTCAGTCTCACCTCGTATGACCGCTTCCTGAAGATTTTTATACGGGTCAGGGCCGGCTGTTTTAACCTCTTCTGATTTGGTATTTTGTGCGTTTGGCGACAATACAGCGTATTTCGCTATGAAATTTTTTGCATTGGCATCCCTGCCCTGCAGCAGCAGCTCTGCGTCAGGGTCCCGTACCGATAAGTCCATGGCCGGATTTGCGATGGCCATTGTCAGGCCTTTGTCTTTGGCCATGTTAAGGAACGTGGAGTTGATAATCTGTCTCCCGGGCAGGCCAAAGGATACGTTCGAAAGGCCGATTACCGTGTTGAGTTTCAGTTTTTTTGAACATTGTAAGATAACATTCAGCGTCTCGACAGCCGCTTTCCTGTCAGCCGATACAGTCATTACAAGTCCGTCAACTGCTATTTCATGAGGCCCTATTCCGGCCTTTTTTGCCTTTGCCGCTACAGTTTTTACTATCCTGACCCTGTCTATTGATTTCCCGGGTATGCCCCTGTCATCCAGCGGGAGCAATATGAACATCGCACCGTATTTCGCAGCCAGCGGGAGCATCTTTTCATATTTGTGTTTTTCACCTGAAATGGAATTTATCAGGGCTTTGCCCGGATATACGCGTAAGGCAGCCTCGATAACCTCAGGTGCAGACGAGTCTATGCATAGCGGCAGGGGGCTTACCGCACCGAGCATCTTGATTGTTTTTAACATGACTATTTTTTCGTCTATACCCGGCATCCCAACATTAACATCGAGGATTGACGCACCTTTTTGAGCCTGTTCAAACGCAAAACGTCTCACCTCGGATTCCATACCTTCTTTGAGTTCGGACTGCAACTGCTTTTTGCCTGTCGGGTTTATGCGCTCACCAATAAGTATGAACCGGTCTTTGCCCGGGAATATGGCCATGCGCGCGGAAGACAGCGAACTTTCCATGTTTTTATTTACAGCCGGAGCTTTCATGCCTTTTACCTGCAGTGCCGTCTGTTTTATGAAATCCGGAGATGTCCCGCAGCATCCGCCTATTAAGGTGGCACCCGCCTCTACGAGAGGTTTTGCCATTGCACAAAAAGAGCCCGCATCCATATCAAAAACAGTCTGTCCGTTTACCAGCCCGGGCAGTCCTGCGTTCGGTTTTGCAAGAAGCGGAACCCGTGCGTGGGGTTTCATTGTCTTTATTACATCTATCATCTCTTTGGGCCCGGTGGAGCAGTTGACGCCCACAACATCGGCCCCGAGCGACTGCAACGTCACCAGTGCCGCTGCCGGGTCAGTGCCCATCAGAGTTTTTCCGCCGTTATCAAAAGTCATGGACACCATGACGGGCAGGTTGCAGCTCTCTTTGACGGCCAGCAGCGCCGCTCTGGCTTCCTGTATATCCAGCATAGTTTCTATGACAAAAAGGTCCACTCCGCCCGCCAGTAACCCCTTCACCTGTTCCTTGAAACAATTGACCATATCTTCGAAAGGTACCTCGCCGAATGGTTCGGGAAAGTGTCCCGTAGGGGCTATATCGCCCGCTACCAGCGCTCTGCCGGCCGCGGCTTCCCCGGATATTTCAGCAAGTTTTTTATTTATCTCAAAAGTTCTGTCTTTAAGCCCAAACTCCGAGAGTTTTACCGGGTTCCCGCCAAAAGTAAACGTGTAGAGTATCATGCTCCCCGCGTCAACATACTCACGCTGTAATTCGAGCAGCTGTTGTTTGTTATCAATCGCCCACTGCTCGGGGCATACACCTTTGGGCATGCCCTTTTTCTGCAGAGCCACGCCCGTGGAGCCGTCCAAAATCACAACTTTTCCTTTGTTTAAAAGCCTGTTGAATTTGTCTTTTTTCATTTCTTGTACCTTCGTTTTGGAATTTTTTTCCTGTTCAAATTTTAAGTTAATTGGTGGAATTAGGCAAGTAAAAACGCAGTGTTATCTCCGGGAGCCCGTATTGCATTAAAACTATTTTTTAACGGCATAATATCATATATGAAATTTTTTTAACGCGCGGCTTTATTACATGATACCGCAAATCCCTATGACCGATTTTTCAGGTATCAGCAGGCTCCGCCGAGTGATAGTGATACCGATATTTTCAAGCCCGAGCATTTTATAAAAATCAGACTGGTATTCCGGTTTCATATCCCCGTATCCGGGCGAGAACCTGCGGGTTGTTTTCATGCTTTTTTTTTGCAGCTGCGTTTTTACGAATTCGTTAACCCAGTCAAGCGCCGCGTCAACCGCCTCCGAGGCATAAGCGTCCATGACAACGCCGAGCGCCGCATTTCCGCCCGAGGTCTCTTTTCTCACGGCCTCAACAACCGCGGCCCCCGCAGTCGCGGCCATTATAGCCGCATGCGTACAATCGGTGAAAAGTTTTGCTATGTCGGCGCTTCTAATGATAAATCCGTTCTCCAGTGTGACCGAGGTGCCGTCAATACCCGCAATCTCGACCTGTATCAATGCACCTTTCAGGCTGCATAAGGTTTCAGCGGAATTTATACCGTTTTTTACCAGCTGTTCATCCGCACGGGACATGATGGTAATGCCCTTTTTATAGCCCATCCTGTAAAGGACATTTTCGTATTTTGGTTTTGTGTTTATGGACCAAAAATAGACCGGTTTATTCAATTATGTCTCCTGTATCTTTTTTTACAATTATTACATAAAAAGCCCGCTCATGCAACCGCTCGCCGCCGCTTATATTTTTTTGTCATTGAAAACGAAACACATGGTGTCTGTTTATTGTTATTGCTGCGATTTTTGTTTATAATTGAATTAAATTTACGGCATTTGCCCGGAGAAAAGCAACAAAAACGTGCGTTATTGGCTTTTTTTTGCAGTGTCAACTATATCTTTTAGCGATTCAGTGAACATGGTAAAATCAGAATTTTTTACGACGTAATCATCGGCGCAAAGTTTTATGGCCAGTTCGCGGTCTTTTTCTGAATCGGATGTTGTCAGCACAACTATCCTTATATTTTTCAGTTCATCGTCCCTTTTTACCCGCTCCAGCACCTCAAAACCGTCAACTTTTGGCATGCGCAAATCAAGCAGTATCAGGTCCGGTTTCGGGCTCATGCCGGGTTCCGAATATTTGCCTGTATGATTCAGGTATAAAAGCGCTTCTTCGCCGTTTTCCACATGTTTTACCCTGACAGGGATTCCGCTTTCCGATAAACCTATCATTGCAAGCCGCGCGTGGCCGGCATCATCTTCGACCAGCAGTATATTAATCAAACTCATTTGTGAAATTCCCGGCATATATATGCGCCCCTCATGACCAGCGCGTCACAACTTTGTCCATCAAAGCCGTGAATTGCGGATAATCATCCGGTTTTACGAGATAATCCTGTGCGTGCAGTTCGGCCGCCCTGGCTTTGTCATTTTCCGAATCAGATGTGGTGAGTATCACGACTTTCAGGTCTTTCAGTTTTTCATCCCTGCGTATCTCTTCCAGGAGTTCCAGCCCGTTTATTTTCGGCAGCCGCAGGTCCAGCAACACGAGGTCCGGTCTCGGTGATATCGATTCAGGCGTATGTTTTCCGCTGTGCCGCAGAAAATCCATGGCATCCTCGCCGTCATCCGCTATATAAACAATATTTTCAACGCGGCTTTGTTTGAGCCCTATCATAGTGAGATTGGCGTGTGCCCTGTTGTCTTCAACAAGCAATATCTTAAGCGGTTCTTTCTCTATCATTTTTCTCATCTCCCCCGATCGTAAAATAAAAAACGCTTCCCTTATCAGGCCCCTCGGACTCAACCCATATCCTCCCGCCGTGGAGTTCCACTATCCTTTTGACTACAGGCAACCCTATACCGGTACCTTCCACGGACTGGTCCAGCCTTTCGAACAATTCAAATATTTTTTTCCAATACCTGGAATCTATACCGATTCCGTTGTCTTTTACATAATATACCCTAATATAATCATTATACCGTTTTTTTACCCCTATTTCAACAACCGGTTTAACTCCCGGCCGTGAAAATTTAATGGCGTTGTGCACCAGATTCTGAATGGCTTCTGCATACCTGTGCCTGTCCACAAACAGGAGGTTTTCGGCGCTTTTTTCGGATGCGGCCCCGGTAACGGACACATCGGCTCCTGACATTTTTATATCGCCGGCGAGAATTTCAAGCGCGTCCTTTATCACGTCAATAAACATAACTTTTTCAGCCACATTGACCACCCTGCCTATCCTGGATATTTCAAGTACGTCTTCCAGCATTTTTTTCATGGAAGCCGCCGCGTTCAGTATGAAATGGAGGTCGTTTTTAATCTCCTGCTTATTGCCAGACTCTGCATGCTCCCCGAGCAGCCCTGAAAAACCGCTTATGGTCAGGAGCGGATTTTTCAGGTCATGTGACACAGTATAAACAAAACGTTCCATTTCGGCATTTTTTTCCTCGAGTTCTTTTATCAGTTTTTCGCGTTCCGAATCGTGTTTTTTTCTGGCGCTGATATCCGTAAATATTGCGGCGAAACCGTTGCGCCCCCACGGGGATACGGATATGGAAAAATATTTGTCAGGGGGCTCAAAACATGTTTCAAATATGTGAAAATCGCCTGTTTTAAATGATTTAATATATTCATCAAGATATGCGGGTTCCTGTGTGCCGTAGGCTTCGCGGGAAGTTTTACCCGTGACGGCCTTTTTTGTCATGCCTACTATTTTTTCATATTGGGGGTTTACGTCGACTATCCTGTAATCTACCGGAATTCCGCCGGGACCGAGGATATAATCATGCAATGCCACGCCTTCGGCCATGCCGAAAAACAGGGACCTGATTTTTTCCTCGGTTTCGCTCTTTTCCGTCACATCCTGAGCCATTCCCTGCGCCGCTATCGGCCTGCCCGATTCATCCGTAATAGTGCTGATATTATAACTTAATACCACATCCTTACCGTTCTTGTGTTTTTGTACCACCTCAAATCCGTATATGCAGCCATATTTATCCATCTCTGCCTTGACCTGTTTATGGTACTTTTTGACATCTTCCGCGTCCTGGAAATCCGCAAGCCGTTTTCCTATCATCTCCTCAGGCTTATAGCCCAGTATTGATTCAACGGCACGGTTAATATAGACATACCTGCCCTGCGTGTCAGTTTTCCATACCAGTTCATGCGCTGTTTCAACCAGGTTTGAATACAGTTCCCTGGATTCCGCCAGGGCCCTTCTTGCCTGTTCGGCTTCGGTGACATCCTGCAGTGTTCCCACCAGTTTTTCCGGTTTGTTTTCCGAGTCGAAAACAACTTTACCTCTGCCGTATACCCATCTCTGTTCACCGGTGTCGGCTTTTTGTATCAGGTATGTCCTTTCAAATTCATTTTTATTGGCGGACAATCCTGCAAGCATGGTATCAATCGGGGTTCTGTGGGACGGGTGTATCAGTTTTTTCCAGCCTTTCATCGTGTGCGGGTATTTTGAGTCAATGCCGAGTATATCTTCCAGCACTTCGGTTGTCGTAAAATAGTCGGATTTGATGTCCATGCTATAGGCACCTATGCGCCCCGCTTCCTGGGATTCACGGAGCAGTTCGGCCTGCCGCCTGAGCTTTTCCTCAAAAACTTTTCTCTCTGAAATATCCCTGACATTTGCCATGATGTGTTTTTCGCCGCCCAAAGTTATTACTTTTGCGGACATGAGGCCGGCTTTGATGCTTTTATCTTTTAACCTGAAATTAAATTCCATATTGACTGCGGATCCACGTTCCGAGAGTGCTTCAAGCATTTTTTTCCGGTCAGTGTAATCCGCCAGGGCATCAATTTCAGCCGAGGTTTTGCCTATTATATCTTCCTCCGAGTAACCGGTAATATTGGTAAAACCGTCGTTTATCATGGTGTATTTACCGTCAGAGAATCTGTTAATGGCAATTGCGTCGGGACTTGTTTTAAATGCGGTCCTGAATTTTTCCTCGCTTTCCTTCAATTCCTTTTCAGTCCTGATCCTGTCTGTTATGTCCATGGCAGAAGCGTAAATCATGCCTTTTTCCGATACCGACCTCCACTCAATTGACCTGTACGCCCCGTCCCTGCATCTGTACCTGTTGACAAATCCGGTAACCTCAATGCCCTTTTCCAGTTCTTTTATGGCTTTTAACGTGGCTTCCATGTCATCAGGGTGGACAAAATCCATGTACCTTGCCCCTTCCAGCTGAGTCACATCATAACCGAGTATCCTACCCCATGAGCCGGAAACACGCAGGAATATCCCGGACATATTCGTTATGCAGAGCAGATTGAGCGATACATCAAAAAAATTCTGCATTTCCCTTGCCTTTTTGACAAATTCCTCGCTGTTCTCAAAAGCCTTTCTCTCGGCAAGTTCGGTACGCAATACCAATTCACGCAGGTACAGGTATAACAACAATGCCAGCAATAATCCGACAGGTATAGCCATTATAAAATGGATGTGAAAATTGTTTTTTAGATAAGTTCTGCCGGGATATGTTTCTATCATGAAATCCCTGCCTCCCACGGTGTGCACTTTTTTGCATTTTATGTCTTTGGGATATAAAAAAAAGAGAGGCATAAAACCGGCAGCCGAGTCGGGCATTCTGGGTTCCCAATCAGCGAGTTGCTCATAGTTCCCGTTTTCGGATTCGAACAATTCTGTATGTATGTTCAGAATCGGTGTTTTATTGATGGATTCGGACATCAGTCCTGATGCGGTAAAAACCGCCACAACAAAACCGCCGTAAGTTGAATAACCTCTATTTTTTACCGGGGATACCAGCAGGAAACCGGGTTGCTCGTTTATTCCCTTCAGTAATATGACCGGAGGACTCGCTGTCACCATGCCGTTTGAAAACGCCCTGTCGACGGCATCTGCTATTTCCCTGTCGCCATAAAGGTCTTTACCCACAAAACCGCTGAAAGGCCCCGCAGGTTCAAGGTATACAATGGGATAAAATAGTGTTTTGGATCCGATCGCAGGCGGAGTATCAGGTATTATGTATTTTTTCCCGGACAGCAAGGACTCGTTATTTTCAAACGCTCCATGTTCGGCCGTTTTTTTGACGGCTCCATAAGCAATAGCACTGACAGCATTGTCATGCAGGAACTGAGCCGCAAACGTGGAGAATTCTTTTTTCGTTACAAATTCCGAAGATTCAAAAAATGAACGCAAAAGGTTGAGCTGGGCCGAACCGAGTTCAATACTGCCTAAAATTTCATTTATGCGGAAGGCGGAGTCCCTGTCAAAACGGGTCCGGAGTTCCTTTACCGATTCCCTGCGCATCCCTGCAAATGTAATTAGAGTTAATATTAATCCCATAATAAGGACGGCAACAGGCCCGTTTTTCTTGATTTGTTCGAAAATTTTTCCCATTTTAACCTGTTTCATAGATTTTTTTGTAATAATTGCATTACTTTTCTGATATACCATTGCAATTACAGGTTGTCAAAGATTATATTGGCTTATGGTGAGGATTTATGAGTTTCAGCCTAAAAAATATTGCAATAAATTTACCATGCTTTTGAAACGCCCAAAACGCCCTTTTTAACTTCCTTATTTGCCGCCTTTGCGATTGCTTCGGTACAGCCGATGCACAGACCATAATTTTCGGTTATACAAATCTTGTCATCATACAATTTGTACATTTTCCTGTAGTCGGATGGCGTAAAGTTTGGCATTATGACATTTGCACCAACTTTCAGGGCCTCCTGCCTGCCATGTTTATCTATTGTCCCCATTGCCGTGGTGGCCGGTATGTTTATCTTTGGCAATAGTATGCGTAAAAGGGAAACTACTTTTAAAGTAGGAAAGATGTCGGTATTTTTGAAGTCCTTCAGCGGAGTGTCTTCATGCGCAAGAAACGGACCTATTCCTATCATTGCGGGTTTTAGTCTGCGAAAATAGAGCAAATCGTCCGCTATAGATTCCATACTCTGCCCCGGCAAGCCGACCATAATACCGGTTCCGGTCTCAAATCCCATTTTTTTAATATTTTTAAGGCATTTTTTCCTGAAGTTTAGATTGTCGTCAGGATGTAATGCACTAAATAGCACAGGGTCTGTTGTCTCAATGCGCATCAGAAACCTGTCAGCCCCTGCTTTTTTGAATTGCCTGTAAACTTTTTCTTGCCTCTCACCTATGGATATGGTTACAGCCACACCCTCATTTTTTATTTTTGGGATAATCTGCAGCAGTGTTTTGTCATAACCCGGGTCTTCCCCCGACTGGAGAACCGTGGTCATGATGCCACCCTTTTTCATGTAAAGAACCGCATCAATTATCTCCTGAGGTGTCAGCCTGTAGCGCTTGAGTTTTTTATTTTCCCGTCTGATGCCGCAGTATTTGCAATTTTTAATACAATAGTTGGAAAACTCGATGATGCCGCGGATATAGACTTTATTTCCGTAATATTTTCTGCATATTTTATCGGCTTCTTCAAATACAGGTTTAAACTCTTCCCTTGAAGGGACGGAAAGCAGGAAAGTCAAATTTTCCTTTAATTTTATATCACTTTTTACCTGTTTTAAGGCCATTTGAACTTTGTCCATACCGCACCTTTCTGATATTTTTACGGTTTTATGTTCCATTCCAAAACTTTACGGTTTTTAGTATAAATTCGTAAAAGTTAATCGCAATTTTTACAATAAATCCTTTACCTCGGGGAATATTTCCAGCACCCTTTTCCCGACCCCCTGCACATATGATATCAGCACACCATAGTTTGTTATTGGTATCGAGGCCTCGGTTGCGTCTTTTATCCTTGCCATCATCTCCTGTCTGTTTATCATGCAGCCGCCGCACGAAACAATTAGTCTGAATCGAGAGATGTCCTTATCCACATAAGGCCCGGAATTGGTCTCGAATTCCAGCTTTTTACCCGTGTATTGTCTCAGCCAGCGAGGTATTTTTACCCGTCCTATGTCGTCTGCCTGAGAATGGTGGGTACAAGCTTCCATTATAAGTATTTTATCGCCGTCCTGCAAGTTATCCACAGCCTTGACTCCTTTCACAAGCTCAACAAGGTCACCCTTTAATCTGGAAAATAGTATGCTGAATGTGGATAACCGTATTTCAGGGTCCAGGTCTCCTGTTACTT
>JAJFUW010000065.1 GCA_021372235.1 Spirochaetia bacterium | reverse complement strand
CCCAATTAGAGTAGTCTCCTATGTTGAGCACCCCTGTTGGCGTTATTTCAAGAACCGCACCGTTGGTAGGTATGCTGACGAACGGGTTCAAAATAGATGCGCAGCTTGACGCGCTGGAAACGCAGTCCAAGGCTTCGCTGCTTTCCTCGCCAAAGATTGCGGTCGGCGATAACTCAAAGGCCAGGATAGAGACGACCAGAACGACGTATTACATGCAGACAAAGATACAGGAGCAGGCGAACGCGGCGCCGGTAATCTCGACCGAATACGTTGCGGTCACGCTGCCTATCACCCTTGAGGTTGCCGCGAAGATTACGGAAAACAATACAATCATGATGAACGTGGACCTTGCGGTGGCGAAAATACTGAGTGCGTCCACGGGCAACGCCCCTCCGGAGACAACAAATCAGAAAGCAACCACGATCGTGACGGCCATGAACAATGAAACGGTGGTTATAGGCGGCCTCATCAGCGAAACTGTGACCATGAAAGAGAACAAGGTCCCGTTGCTTGGCGACCTGCCGTTGATTGGCGGGCTGTTTAAGTCGACAACGGATGAAAAACAGAAAGTTGAACTGGTGGTATTCCTGACGCCTTCCATATTAGACGAAGATTAATGGATAACGGACACAACACAAGGCGCCACGGGACACCCCGTGGCGTTTTTTGTAAATTAAATCCGGGCACATCCGCCCCGGCCAGAGGGAGCATCAAATGTTAAGATACATGACTGCCGGAGAATCGCACGGCAAAGGGTTGTCGGTGATAATAGACGGGGTGCCGTCAGGTTTGGAACTCAGCGAGGATTTATTGGAACAGGACCTGTCGGAGCGCCAGAAAGGCTACGGCCGCGGCGGCAGGCAGAAAATAGAGTCGGACAGGGCTGAAATAATATCCGGGGTGCGTTTTGGAAAAACCACCGGGGCGCCGGTGGCGTTGTTTATAAAAAACAGGGATTTTGAGAATTGGAAAAAAATATTGAGCGCCGTGCCTGTCAACGGCGCGGTAAAGGAATTTAACGTTCCCAGACCGGGCCATGCGGACCTGGCAGGCGGGATAAAATACGGGCATAAGGATTTCAGGAATGTCCTCGAACGCGCCTCGGCGCGCGAAACAGCCTCGCGGGTCGCGGTGGGCGCTGTCGCAAAAGCCATGCTGAAAAAGTTTGGCGTGGACATTTTCGGGTATGTCTCGAACATAGCCGGTATTGTGACCGATGAGGATATGGGGCTGGACATAGAGGGAATCAAGAAAAAAATATCCGAAGTCGAGAAAAAATATAAGGCGTCGCTGCGCTTCCCCGGAGTGGACGAGGCGGCCAGCATTATCAGGATGATAGACAACGCAATCAAAGAGGGCGACACCGTGGGCGGAGTGGTAAAGGTGATAACCTCACCGCTGCCTGCAGGGCTGGGCGACTACACACAGTGGGACAAAAAACTCGACGCCAGAATTGCCATGGCGCTGATGTCGGTACAGGCTTTTAAAGGGGTGGAGTTCGGCCTCGGGTTCAGGTGTTCGGGTATCCCCGGCTCGCTTTTTCATGACAGGATACGGTATAAAAAGGGAACAGGTTTTATAAGACCTACGGACAATGCAGGAGGCCTGGAGGGCGGCATGACGAACGGAGCGCCTCTGATGGTACAGGCTGCCATGAAGCCCATATCCACGGTACGTAAGGGTACGGAATCGGTCAATGCAAAGACAAAAAATAGCACTGTTACAGTATATGAGCGTTCTGATACATGCGCGGTACCGGCAGCGTCGGTTGTGGCGGAGGCTGTTGTGGCCATTGAGGTGTGCAACGCCTTCATGGAGAAATTTGGCGGTGACAGGATCGAAGAAACCGTTATTAACCTTGAAAATTACGCGAAATACCTGAAAAAATACTAAAGACTATGAAAAAGACAAATATAGCATTGATAGGTTTCATGGGCAGCGGTAAAACAACCATCGGAAGGCTGCTGGCAAAACAGACGGGAAAAAAGCTCGTGGATATAGACAGGCTGATAGTAAAACGGGCGGGAATGCCCGTGCGCCGTATATTTGAAAAACAGGGCGAGGACGGGTTCCGCACGCTGGAAACGAAAGTGACGATATCTGTAGCGAAAAAGTCCAACCAGGTGATATCCACCGGCGGCGGAGTGGTTAAAAGGGAACGCAACATAAACGCGCTTCGCAAGACCGGGATAGTTGTTTATTTGAAAACCTCTTTCAATGAGATAGTGGACAGGATCAGGATGCGCGATGACAGGCCGCTGTTTGACATGGACAACATCAAAGGCACAAAAAAACTCTATACAAGCAGGCTGCCTGTTTATAAAGCCGCGGCTGACCTGACGGTTGTGACTGACAATAAGGACGCGGAGCATGTCTGCGCGGCCATAATAAAGGGTTTGAACAGGAGGATGGATTGGAAACAATAAGGGTCACAGTAAAGAACAGCCCTTATGACATTTGCGTGGGCTCCGGTATACTGAAAAATGCCGGAAAACTGATGAAGCCCGTTGTCAGGGGGAAAAAGGTCATGATAGTCAGCAACAGGACCGTTTACAGCCTGTACGGTGCGGCACTAAAGAAGACACTTTCCAAATATTTTACGGTAAGCGTCCACCTGATGCCTGACGGTGAAAAGTACAAAACACTCGCTTCGGTGGAGGGTATACTCAACGACTGCGCATTTTATGGGCTCGACAGGCGCAGCGCCATAGCGGCACTGGGCGGCGGCGTGGTTGGGGATACGGCCGGCTTTGCAGCCGCGATATATATGCGTGGCATTCAGGCAGTACAGGTGCCGACTTCTCTTTTGGCCATGTTTGATTCGTCCATAGGCGGGAAGACCGGAGTCGACATGAAAGCAGGCAAGAACCTGGCCGGAGCTTTTCACCAGCCGGCGATAGTCATAGCGGACACGGATACACTCGACACCCTCCCGGAAAGGGAATACATAAACGGGATGGCCGAGGTAATAAAACACGGTTTTATCATGGATCCGAAACTGTTCAAATTCATTAAAAACAGAAAAAGTGAAATCTTAAAAAGGGAAAAATCCGCAGTCCTTTACATTGTCGGCCGGTCAGCCGCAGACAAGGCAAAAATAGTATCATCGGACGAGAGGGAGATGAGTGGTATAAGGGAAATATTGAATTATGGCCACACGATAGGCCACGCGATAGAGGCCGAAGGCGGTTATAAACTGCTCAAACACGGCGAAGCCGTAGCACTGGGAATGGCAGCGGCCGTACGTATAGCAAAAAAAACAGGATTATGCTCCCAAAAGACGTTAAATGAGCAAATTAATATGCTTAATTCGTTTAATTTGATTAAACCTTTAAAGAACCTGAAAATTTCCAATATTTTAAAAAGAATGTTGAATGACAAGAAGACTATGGACGGTAAAATAAGATTTGTATTGACAAGTGAAATAGGGCATGCTAAATTAGTTTCAAGTGTTCCTATTTCTATTATTAAAAATGAGGTAAAAAATCTATTTGAGCACGAGTCTTAAGGAGGCTTTCTTTGTATGGCGAATGATGCCATGTCAGAAGTAGAAGAATTAAAAAGGAAGCTTGGCGCAAATCCCGACTCGCTCATATTTGTACCGCTTGCGGATGCCTACAGGAAAGTCGGAATGTTGCAGGAAGCAATAGATGTATGTACAAAAGGGTTGGAAAAGCATCCGGGTTATATGTCAGCGCGTGTTGTTCTTGGCAGGGTTTATATTGAAAAAGAGATGTTCGACGAGGCCTTGGAAGAACTGAAAAAAGTGGCGTTGGTAGACATTGATAATATCATGGTTCACTCCATGCTGGGTAACGTATATATCAAAAAAAAAATGTACCCTCAGGCAGTGGAGCAGTTCCAGAGGGTGCTTTCTTTAAACCCGGAGGACACTGAAACACAGGAAAAACTGCAGGAAGCCCTGTCGGCAAAGCAGTCGCCTGACAGCAAACCGGCGGGAAAAAAAGAGGAACCGGAAAAAGAGGCGGACAAAACCGCGAAAAAGGAGGAACCGGTAAAACCGGCGGTTCCGCAATTGGATGTGGCAAAATCGCTCAAGGCGGCGGAATTATATACAAAAAAAGAGGAATTTGAGAAGGCGATAGAGATATACAAAGAGATTCTGGACAGGGACCCGGGTAATATCATGATAGAGCAGCGTTTGAGGGAAGTTTACGATTTTCAGGATAAAAAGCGCGCAAAGGACAGGGCAAAAGCTGCGGAAGCGGCGGCGGCGCCGGCCAAAAAACCTTCCGCGGACAAGATAACGGTCGAAGACATATTTGACGTGATGAAAAAGGCCGTAGAGGATGACAGGGTCGAGGAAGAGGCGACAGAAGCGGCGCCTGCGGCAAAATTGTCAGAGACGGCAAAAATAGTGAAGCCGGCCGAACCAAAAGAAGAGGAAAAAACAGCGGCAGAGGCGGCTAAACCGGCGCCAAAACCGAATTTGGCAAAAAGTAAAGAACTCGAGGCAGTACTCGCGAAGTTCAGCGAAGTAGAGGGAATGGTTGGCAGTTTTTATTTGTTGAGGGACGGGACGATACTGGCAAGTGTGCTGCCGAAATCCATAAACGCGGCTGATATAGGCAAGACAATAGCAACGATAGTGGCCAAGACCGAAAGTTCCGTCAGGAACATGAACCAGGGAAAACTGAACCAGGTCGTTATATCATCGGAGAGCGGGCAACTGCTATTTACCGAGGTAATGAACGGCGTGCTGTTTATGATAGGCAACGAGAACATAAATGTTGGCAAGATGCGGCTCATGCTTAGGGATGTTATAGAACATATCAAGAACGCCCTTAAGTAAAGAAAGGGATGCGTAGATGGATTTCAAGACGGTTTTACAGAAGATAGTAGAGAATGTGGACGGCGCCATGGGCGCCGCCGTTATAGGCGAGGACGGTATCGCCATAGACCAGTTCTCCACAGGTACGGGTTTTGACGTGACGGCGGCCGGGGCAGAGTATTCCACCATCATAACAAGCGCCAAAAAAGCCTCGCAGTCTTTTGGCCTGGGCAAAACAAATGAAGTTCTCATATCCACGGAAAAGGCGACCATGATAATGATGATAACGTCAACAAATTATTTTGTGACTCTCGCGCTCAGCCTGGACGGCAACCTCGGGCGCGGCAGGCTCGAAATGAAAAAAGCCATTCCGGAACTGGAAAAGTTGTTATAAATGTTTGGTCGGGCGCTCACCAGGGCTTTTTGGGTACTGTATGACAACCTTTTCAAATCAATCCTTTTAAATGCAATATTTTTTCTCTCCTACCTCGCGATATTTTTGGTTTTCTGGCAGAAAAAAATGTACTTTGTTACCATAATCCTTTTTATATTTATCTGGCACATGCTGGCGCCGCCGATCGTGAGTTATTTTGCCAGGATGGTGACGGAAGGGGACCGGGATAAATTGTTCGTTGATATCGGACGTACATTTTCAAAACTCTGGCTGAAAAGCCTGGCACTGTTCGGAATAAATACGGGTGCCGCTTTTCTTTTTTACCTGGCGTTCGTATACTACAAACAGTATTCGTCCAACATATTTGCCCTCATAGCGGGCGGCATAGGATTATGGATGGCGGCGACCTTTCTGCTCATGCAGTTCTATCTCATCCCTATATTTGTTATGGATGAAAAGGCGAGGATATTCACCTCCTACAAGAAATCGGCTATAATGCTGCTCTCGGCGCCGTTCTCGACCATCGGGCTCGGGATGGTGGTTGTGTATTTTACGGCGCTGGCGTGGCCGCTGCTGCTGTGGCTGCTGGGGCCCCACGCGAACACCATCGCCGTCTATATCACGATGTTCCCGATATTCCTATTCCCGTTCTTTACGTTTGCCATAATCCAGCTACTGCAGGTGAACGCCACGGTATTGATGTACGAAAAATACAAGATCCTTCCGGACCTCAGGGAGAGATGGGAAGGCCGCACGTGGGCGGGGCTGATACGGCCGTGGGACGGCAAATAATGGCCTGGAGATCAAAGCGCGTGTCTATGGGCAAAAGCAGTTTAAGGCAGGTGCTTTTGATAGTCGTTGTGATACTGGGGGGGGCGGTGCTGGTGCGCAACGGGTTCAACTATTTCAGCACCAAAGCGGCGAGAGATTCGATAAAGGCCGAGATAGAAACATTAAAGCAGAAGAACGAGGAACTCTCCAAAAAAGCCCAGGACATCTACGCGGATAAAGAATTCGTCGAAAAGACTGCATATGAAAAACTAAACCTCGCCCGCCAGGGTGAGACGGTCATAATAATCACCGACGGGAAATAATCCGACCTGCGGGTAATTGCGGATATAAAATTGAAGTTATTGCAAATTTTACTTAAAAGGACCGCTGTTTTTGATTTTATCATAGGAGTCTCAATAAGGAAAAAACAAAAATGAAATTAGCGCATGATGTGAAAGTGGAAAAATGGAACGATTTAATTATTCTCACTTAAGGGCAATTTTTTAATTCGTGTTTTAATGATGTCGTTTCTTTTATGTAATATATCGGGTTATCTATATGTTGGAAAAAGCAAATCGAAAAACAACATCACACAAGACATACAAGGGAGGATTCTATGCAGGAAAAACCAACGATGGAGATGCGTAAAAAAATATTATCGGAACCAACCCATTTTTTCAAGGAAATCCAGCCACTTGGGAAATTCAAAATATATGGCGTGATTATGGAAATGAATTTTGGAGATGGGGGCCTTTTCGTTAGTTTGTGTTTCGGAGGGTTCCTGTAGTGTGTATTATGAAACTGGCGGTGGGATAATAGGTGCAGGTGAACATAAAAAAGTCAGAAAATTGTCGCTGGATTTAGTGCGTTCGGCAGATAAATATATTAAATACTGTACAAAGACAAAAGATTTTCCCTTACCAAAGGCAAACGAAGTGTATTTTTACATTATTACGGCTGATGGTGTTTTAACTTTTAAAACCACAGAAAAAGAAATGGTCGATAAAAAGGCTAACTTGAGTACATTATTTTATAAAGGCAACTATGTGTTGACTGCTATTAGGGATATAACGGAAGAAAAGCGAATGTAATTATTAAAGCCGTAGCAAAAAAAGACAAGTCGGCTGTCGAGAGGTTATTGAAGGGGGGCGCAGACCCAAACACGTTAGATGCAAGCGGTAAATCTATTCTAATGTCAGCAACCTCTCGCAATGATACGGATATGATGCAGCTTTTATTAGCGTGTAAAGCTCAGCCCGATTTACGGAGCACTAATGATGACGGCAACACGGCGGGTACTACCGCATTGACGTTTGCCGCTGGTCAAGGTAATGTTAAATCAATCAAAATACTGCTTGCTGCTGGGGCGGATGTTGATGCTGCGGATGAGACTGGTTTAACCCCTCTTATGTGTGCGGCTGGTCTCGGGAAAGTAGACGCTATACATGAACTCTTGAAAAATAAGGCACAAATAGAGATAAAAGATAAATATGGATATACAGCTTTAATGCAAGCGTCAAAACTGGGGAAAACAGAAGCTGTAAGAGCCCTTATAGAAAACGGTGTAGATATAAATGCTAAAGATAACGAAAACTCAATCCCCATAATGTTTGCTGCTCAGCGCGGCTATGTTGAACTCGTTAAATTACTTCTTGAATATGGAGCCGACCCGTTATTTAAAGGGAAGCATGGGCTTTCTGCCCTGGACTTTGCAGAACAAAATAGCAAGGGAAATGTAGTGAAATTAGTTAAGGATTTTAAAAGAACTTTCTGACGGCTATGATATATATCTTCTTTGTGGCGGGCTTCAGGGAGGAAGAGAGCAGGATATTGTCCTCTATGTCCTTATTCTTCCGGTTCATTATCTCCCATTGTGAGGATAGCATCTTTATGGGGCTCAGGTACGAGGCTACGGTGTTATCCGCTATGCCCTTAAGTTTCGGGTAGCGTTCAAAGCCCCTGATATATAGCCTATTCATAGGGCACCTATCGCTGTGTGGGGGAGGCAGGTTAGGACATATAACCTGCTTATGAAAAGGAAAA
>JAJFUW010000064.1 GCA_021372235.1 Spirochaetia bacterium | reverse complement strand
GCAACAGAAGGCATCCCGGTGAGAAATTTCAAGAGGCAAGAGTCCAAAAATCTGAAAAGAAAGGAGGCTCACCTGTCAGGAGGATGCGTTGCTTTGTTCCATAAACAACATTTGACATTAACTCCACACTATTACAACTATCGGTTAACTCTAAATTCGACACTTCCTTTTTTAGTATTATTAAATCTCTAATTTTATTTAGCAATTCCTGCCGTTTATCTTCAGTTGCGGAATTAAGCAATTTTTCAATTTCAAGGAATTGGTCTCGTGTTAGGCCACACAATTTGAGTTTCTCGGCAATCATTTGCAATACTGTATGTATGGCAAATTCTCTGTTTTTAAAATTAAAATATTCGATGAGATTCTTTAGTTCTTTAGTTGCATCTATCCTTGATAGATCAAGCTCTAAAATACTTTTTACAAAATCCGCGAGTTCCCTTGGAAGCATTTCAAATATATTCCCAATTCTGAACCATCTCCATGCATTTACTAACTTTCTGCCTAGTTTTGAGTGGCGGTCATATCCAGTCTGCTCCACATCCCGTAAAATCTTTTCTAATTTATCTACCAAATTTGAGTCTTCGTAATGCAGTATTTCTAAGCTCTTATATTTCGTTTTTCCTATTGAATTAACAAATTCTGCATTTAATTCTATTAATGAATCTAGTTTATCGTATAGGTATCTAATGGCTTTCTCATTAGAAAGTGTGAAATTGTTAATAAAATCGTCGTGATTATCAATCTTAAGTTCATACTTCGATAAACCTTCTATTTGTTTGTGTAAATAGTTCAATCTACGTTGAGTTGATAATATTTGATTAAATTTATCGACTAGCTTATTTTCAGTTGTAACTATCGAGTTAAACCTATGCAGAAGATTGCCGTCGGTTGATTTTTTTTTATTTTCTAACACATCAATATAATTATTTAAATTGCCAAGTTGTGCTGAAACACCATCGTTCATGTCATCATCATCAAGCAATTCCGAATTAAGATTAGGTATGTAACCAAAAAGATACTGCACTTTTAATCTTTTCAGTTTATCCTTCACTACTTTTAGGGCTTGCGGCTTTTGACTCACAAACAGGATCTTCTTTTTATTTGCGGCCAAATGGCATAATATATTCGCGATTGTTTCCGATTTTCCGGTTCCAGGAGGGCCTTGAATAATTGAAGCTTTGTTTGATATTATTGACAACGTTGACAACTGGAATTTATCATAAGGGAATGGAAAATATGTTGTATTACTCTGAACGTTTTGATTTACTATATTAAGATCTTCGTTAAGATTACTAACCCAACTAAAAAGAGATGATGCTTCAAGTTCTTCATCTTTAGCTTTTATTAGTTTCTCTAAGTCTTCTGCTAAAAAATAATTTGCTTTAGGGCCGAGTGAGATTCTGATAGCGTCTAAATCGAAAGAATTATCATCGAAATTTATATTTTCCAGCTTAAGTAAACTCTTAACATCTTGCCATATTTCTATAAACACATCTTTTTTGCATATTGGTATTGAAAGTTTTCCGTTTATCTCATATTGCCCTATTTTTTCCAATAATTGATGGTACTTATCCTCGCCCAATATTGAATAGAGTACTCCAATATTAACACGAATCTCATCATCGATGAAATTTACTACATACTTGCCTAAACTGCCCTTACTATTACATTTATCTATTCTAATAGGCAATGTAAACAATGGATAATTTTTAACATCTGTCTTTGCATCCAAAAAGTTACCATCACGATTATTTCCGTCTTCTGCATCCTCATCATTTATTTCAATATCTTCATATTTAGGGATTTCTATTTTAAAATGTCCAAAATTAAGTAAGACTTGCTTTGTATATTGATCATTTTTATGTTTGTTGTAGATTTCTTCAATTCCATTTGCAATCTTTTTTTCTTCTGTGTATTTTTTGTATAATTTGGGGGGAACTTGTTTAGGATCATATTCATAAAAACATTCAAGTTTAATTGGTTCTTCCAAATCACCTTCTGTACCATTTAACAAACTAATTATATTAAACTGTTCTTCATTTAAATCCACAGAGTAATTTTGTTGTGAAAAAGCCGTCTTTTCTCTTGTTATTTTAACATATCCCAAACAATATTTAATAAAATTAGATAATTCTTGATTCATTATACTCCCCATTAGCAATTTTTTTATTGTTGTAATAATGATTATAGACCTCGAATAAGTATTTTGTCAAGCACAGCGGTTGGGTTAAATCATACGGACAGGATTAGTCCCAAACAAGGTTAAAAAAACTGAGTATGTTCAAAAAGGCGTGGTTTCGTTCTCGTCCCAGCGCCCGTTGAGTCATGAGACGGTCGCAAGTGTTACATATGTAGCATTTTGTTTCCATATTTAAAACTGTCTCCGGCCGCAGATTGCACAGAGAACCGCGACTGCACGGCGCCTAAACTAACAATGAACTTGGAGCCAAACTCTTACTTCAGTTCAAAAACCACAACCACCCTTGCCGTCACTTTTATCTGCCCCGGCGCCATCGTATCCCCTGCCTCGGGCCCGCCGCCCGTTCCCGCATCCGCTGCCGCATTCCGGAAACCGGCCGCCCCCATCCTCCCGGTCAGCCGGCCATTGCATGCTGACGCCATATCCTGCTCTGATATTTCCAGCGGGCCGCCTATTGATCTATCAAGACTTTTTGCCATAAGCATTGCTTCTTCCTTCGCCGCTTTTATTGCCATACCCCCGGCGTTGTCCCCGTGCTTGCGCAGTTCCGATGTCTTGAACTCGACGTTGTATATGTTATTTGCCCCGGATTCTATGGCGTCCGAGACAAATAATTCGTACGCGTTCACATCCCTGAGCACAACCACGATGTTCTTTGTCGTGACAAACCCCTTGTCAGCCATTTATGCCCGTTTAATCAACTTATGATTGACTGTATACGATTATACAAATTTTCACATTATCAAACGTCATTTTACCGCAGTAGTAAACGACATCAATGCCGGCATTCACTGCAAGACCATCATAAACAAAAACAGCGGGCGCAAGCCCGCTGTTTTTGTTTTGACTTTATCACATCAGTTGTACAGGCCGTAGGCCCTATTTTTTATCCATTGCCTCTTCTGCCTTTTCCGCCCTAATCTCGGCACGGTGCCTTTTGGTGTAGTCCAGTTCTTTCTTGCGCATCCTGATATTTTTTGGCGTTATCTCCAGCAGTTCATCGTCCGCTATGTACTCCATGCCCTGCTCCAGCGAGAACTTACGCGGCGGTTCCAGTTGTATGGCGTCATCAGAGCCCGACGCGCGCATATTTGTCAGTTTCTTTTCCCTGCACACGTTTATGACCATGTCCGAACTGCGGGAATTTTCGCCCGCAATCATGCCCTCGTACACTTCGTCGCCCGGTACTATAAAAAACGCCCCGCGATCCTTCAGTTTGTCCAGCGCGTAGCCCACAGCCACGCCTTCCTCCATGACTACCAGGACGCCCCTGGAACGGGTCGGGACCTCGCCTTTGTACGGGCCGTAATCGTGAAACGAGTGGTTCAGTATGCCCGTGCCTCGTGTCTCCGTCATGAACTCGTTGCGGAAACCCAGCAGGCCGCGCGTTGGTACCATGAACTCCAGGCGTGTGTAGCCGTCCTTGCCCTGTACCATGTTCGTCATCTCGCCCTTGCGGATGCCCAATTTTTCTATAACAACGCCCACATACTCGGAGGCGACATCTATGATGGCGTGCTCTATGGGCTCACACTTCTCGCCGTTTATCTCGCGCATGATGACCTGCGGTTTTGACACCTGCAGTTCAAAATCCTCACGCCTCATGTTCTCAATCAATATTGAAAGCTGCAGTTCGCCGCGGCCCTTTACCAGGAACGAATCCGCGGAATCGGTCCTGTCTACTATTATCCCGACGTTCGTCTGCAGTTCTTTCTGCAGCCTGTCCCAGATGTTGCGGGAGGTGACGTATTTTCCCTCCCTGCCGGCGAAAGGCGACGTATTTACCATGAACGTCATGGCCACTGTCGGCTTGTCTATGTCGATGGACTGCAGCGGTTCCGGGTTTTCGGCGCATGCCACGGTATCGCCGACGTCAATGTCCTCGATGCCTGCCAGCGCGACTATGTCGCCCGCGGCGGCTTCCTTTACCTCCACCTTTGTGATGCCTTCAAAGGTGTATATTTTCGTTATCCTGCGTTTTACCTGCGAGCCGTCTTTCCTGATATGCGTAACCTCTTCGCCGTACTTTACTATGCCGTTGTATATCTTGCCCGTCCCCATCTTGCCCAGGTAGTTGTCATAGGATATGGCGGAGGTCAAAAACTGGAACGGTTTTGTAGCGTCGCCTGCAGTATTCTCGACGTGGTTGATGATCATGTCGAACAGTGGCTTCATGTCCTTTGCCTCGTCCTTCATGTGCATTTTGGCCACCCCGTCGCGGGCCGAAGCGTACACCACCGGGAAATCCAACTGGTGGTCGGCCGCGTTCAGTTCTATGAACAGGTCAAATATCTGGTTTAATACCCTGTCCGGGTCGGAATTTGGCCTGTCGATCTTGTTTATGACCACGATCGGCATGAGGCCGAGGTCGAGGGACTTTTTGAGCACGTACTTGGTCTGGGGCATGACGCCTTCAAACGCGTCCACCACGAGGAGCACGGAGTCCACCATCTTTAATATGCGCTGGACCTCGGAGCCGAAATCGGCGTGTCCCGGTGTGTCTACGATGTTTATCTTGTAGCCGGCATAATTGAAGGACGCGTTCTTTGAGAATATGGTTATCCCGCGCTCCTTTTCTATGTCATTGGAGTCCATTACCCGCTCTTCCACTTTCTGGTAGGACTTGAATACTCCGGCCTGCCGCAGGAGCGCGTCAACCAGCGTGGTCTTGCCGTGGTCAACGTGTGCGATTATCGCAATGTTCTTGATTTTGTTCATCATAATCCTTTCAAGTTTAGTCTGTATTTCCTTTGCTTTTGTCTCTTTTTACTGTTTTGGACTTGATAAAAAAAAGAACCCCGGGCTCCTCTCTTTCAGAGCCCGGGTAAAAGCGAAAGCCGAACCTCTGGAACAACAACCTTACTTTGTTAATGTTGCCCGTACCGTTCACTTTCAACTTCTACCACAGTAATGTTTCTGTTTCCCTTACATTAAGAATATAGCATACGGGAGTGGCAAAAGCAAATCTATTTGGCGCTAAAACCAATCACAAATTTCAAATAAAAAAATCCCTGCCGTTGCCCGGATTTGCTGTTTGTGATTGGTCTTTATGCCATCGGATCCCTTACATCCAGCAGGTTATTTAAGTCCTGAAACCTGTAGTTCTTCAGGTTATGATGCACTATTTTTGTAAACTTCAGGGCCACGAGGTAATTGTACCTTTCCTTATCGCTCTTTTGCCTGCGTATTACCTCGGCAATGGCCTTGCAGTTACAGGCTATCCCGGGTATGGAAAAGTGCATATTTACGGCTATGCTTGATTTGGAAGGCAGTTCTTCATTGGTATACATAAGGATTCCTGTTTTGGAGACGTTGGCCGTCTCCCCTTCGTCATACTGTTCGAGCATATTGTTAATGTCGGCATATCTGCCGCCGGCCTTTTCAGCTTCTTCATTGGAAAGCTTGCGAAAACGCACGGGCACTATCATGGGAACCCGCGGGAACTCCCTCTTTTCAGTCCCTAAAAACAGCTCTCCTTCCGAACGTTCTTCCGTATTTTCCGACATCCCGGCCTCACTTAATAAATATTATTACACCCTGTATCCATATCAATTATAACACAAAGGCCCGAATTTTCATTTTTTTAATTTTACGTTTTTTAAGCCCGTGTTGCGGTTTGTATTACCATTTAAAACCCGTATTTTTTTAGCCAATTGCCTTGTAGCCAATAGACAGGGGTAAGGGCTCCGTATTTATGCGTATATGAATATATGCCATATTTAAGTCCGTTGACCCTGTTTATCCGGCTGTAAGGTTATTAGGCTGTTGTCCATGTTTACAGGCATTTCGAGTAACCGCACACCCTGCACACATTGCATCCCCCCTCGTGTTCCAGCGTTGCGCCGCACTCGGGGCATGTTTCTCCCAGCACCCTCTGTTCTGCACTCTGCTTGAATACGAACTTTTCGCCGTGCCCGCTCTTGTCGTGCATGTATTTTTCGAGAGCAATCCCGATGGCGTCAGGGCATGAGAGCACTATGCCGCCCTCCTGCCACGCCGGCGCGGGGCAACGGGTTCCGCGCAGGTGCTTTACAAGCGCCTCCGGTTTTACCCCGGCACGCATGGACGTGGACAGGAGCCTCGAGATGGCCTCTGACTGGGCGGCGGCGCAACCGCCGGATTTCCCCATTGAGGTGAATATCTCGCACATCCCGTTCTCGTCCTCATTTATTGTCACATACAGGTTACCGCAGCCTGTTTTCATCTTTATCGTGGAGCCATACGTGATGTCCGGCCTCTTCCTCGGTTCTATCTCCAATTTTCCCATATGGGCCTCTGCCTGCTGTACTTTGCCGCCCTTGCCCCTGTCAACCGTTGACACAGTGAGGACCTGTTCGTCACGCGAGCCGTCCCTGTATATTGTCACTCCCTTGCAGTGGGTTTCATAGGCCAGCATGTAGACCTTGCGGACGTCGCCGCGCGTCGCCTCGTTGCGGAAATTAACGGTCTTTGAAACGGCGTTATCCGTGTATTTTTGGAACGCGGCCTGCATCCTGACGTGCCATTCGGGTTCGATGTCGTGGCTCGTGACGTATATTTTTTTTATGTCTGACGGTATGCCTTCTATGTGCGAGACGTTCCCTGTCTCGCCTATCTCGGTCATCAGTTTGTCCGTGTAGAAGCCGCGTTTCTTGGCTGCCTCCAGGAAATATTTGTTGACTTCGGGCAGTTTGTCGTTGTCCATCACCGTTTTTATAAAAGCCACAGCAAACATCGGTTCCACGCCGGAGGAGCAGCCCGCTATCATGGAAAGCGTGCCCGTGGGTGCGATAGTCGTGCAGGTGGCATTGCGCATTTTTTTCCCGTTTTTTTCGTGGACCGACCCTTGAGTTATAATTAAATGTTGTGTATGAGGCCAAAGCGACGTATCCTATAATAAGTTCTACAATAAGTTCTACAAAAATATTATAAGGAGGAACGCCGCTATGAGAAAGAATAGCAGGGAAAGCGTA